>JANWZY010000009.1:5942-21610 GCA_025061935.1 Verrucomicrobiia bacterium | reverse complement strand
CATGGATGATCGGTTTCCAGTGCCGACTGCGCTTTGACAAGCGCAGCTAGCACACTAGCGCACCTTGGGGTGTTGCTCCTGTGTCGCGGAGTCCCGGCATGCGGGAGAGTGCGCCGGCACGAGCCGGTGCTTTGGCGCAATGCGCCGGGCGGGTTGCACGCCGCAAGAGGCAGGTTGCTTGGCCCGGCCCAATGAAAGCGGGAGCAAGCTCCCCGCGCTCCGGACGCTAGCGCGACTGGTTATGGCCGCACCGCAAATGCTCGCGGGCCGCCCATGCCAGAGCAAGAAGCGTTCAGCCTAAAGGCTGTACTACAAACAGAACCGGGATGCGGTCGCCCCAGTAGCTGTGACCATGCCGTCGGGGTTGCGCTGTTTTTCTTGCGGGTGCTCAAGCGCGGTCGTGACGGAGCACGAGCATCCGTCCGGGCGTATGTGAAGGGCGCCGCTGCGTCTGCGCCGTGCCGCATGTACTGCATTGGGACACAAGGTGGGATTGTGGAAATGATTGGACAATACGGAAAAAAGTTTCGGCGAGCCGCTGAAACCCCGCATGTGCGGGACCAGCGGCGTGTGCTCCCATTGACTATGAAATATCCAGCCTAAAGGCTGCACAACAAACAGGATGCGTGCCGCAACAAAGCGCAGCTCGAAGCCCATTAGAGCGCCAGATGCAAGCTCCATTGAACAGTTTCGGGTCGTGACCATAGACGGCACTCGAGTCCTTTGGGCCGTGCCGTGGCGCTTACAGGCAACCATACCCACAAATCGCGAACCAGTCAGCCTAAAGGCTGTACAACAAACGGTGCGCGCTTTGCGTGGGCCCGGTCGGGGTGTCGCCAAATGTTCGTCCCAAACATGGTGTTGGCGAGGTCGTGCTGGGGATTTTCGCGGCACGGTGCCACAGGCCAGCGCACAGCCAGGCCCTTCAAATGGGGGTAAGTCGAGCTAAAGCCAGCAACGGGATGGTAGTTGGATGATACTGCAGCCCTGCGGATGTTCGGGCTGCGCGATACTGGCCCCGCCCCACCTCCAGTCTCTTGCATGTGCAGTCGCGGCGTTTCCACAGCTCAACTCGAAATCGAAATTGTGATCAGCCGCCTGAGCAACTGCGGAGTCGAACCTTTGTGAGCCGACTCGCGCAACTATTTTGCGAACCTGCGCAGGTATTTCACCGCGACGGTGAGGTCTTTCGGCCATGGCGCGGTGATGATAATCCGCTCGCCTGTGACAGGATGCGGCAAGTCCAGTCTTTCTGCATGCAGTGCGGTGCGGTTAATCAGCGGCCGCTCGGTCTGTCCGCGCTTGAGTTTGTAATCCGGCTTGAGCCGTGAAAGCAGCAGTGGCGCGCCGCCGTAGGTCGAATCGCCTACAACCGGCGTGCCTGCGTACTGCAGGTGCACGCGGATTTGATGCGTCCGGCCGGTCAAAGGCGTGCATTTGAGCAACGTATAGCCTGAAAACACCTCCAAGACGTCAAATACGGTTTTTGATTTTTTGCCGCGCGCCGGGTCAACTCTCATTACGCCTGGCAATGCCGGGTGTGGCCCGAGCTTGGCGTCCACCTCGAAATGGTCTTGGCTCGGGCGCCCGTGCACCAGAGCTACGTATTGTTTGAGCGGTTTTTCGGAGCCGAACAGTTCGACCAGTTTCACCAGCACAGGCTTGCTTTTTGCCAACAGGAGCACGCCACTGGTGTCGAAGTCTAGCCTGTGCGCGTTCATCAGGTAAGTAAGCCCGCGCTGTTTGGCCCACGGCTTGCCTTGGGCGATCGCCTCGTGCAAAAGCCGCATGAGATTTGGCCGGTTCGGATCGAACCTGTCTGGCGAGGTCAACAACCCCGCGGGCTTATAAAGCGCGAGTAAGTGCTCGTCTTCGAACAAAACCTCGATTTGCCAAAATTCACGAGTGCCGGGCCAGGACAGCTTCAACGGCAAGAAGTCTGGCGCGTGGTTTGTCATAGCCCCCAGCAATTTGGTAACGGAACCGGTCTGATGCGCACATGGTTTTGAGTCGTGCGGTTCGATAAATTTGCGAATTCTAGTCGAACATGCGTGCGGTCCGTGACTGCATCTTGATCGGGATCGGCACTCCGGCCTCTTACCGGGCCGAGGACGATGTCGCGCCTGCGTCGGGCGCGCGCCGTGCCAAAGGCGTGTTCCGCAACAACTGCTGGGCTTGAGCGCGGAGCCACATGTTGAACGCTTCGTCCTGGCCCGAGCGCCGCAACATGGCGATGAACTCCGGCAATTCGGCTTCCATGCGTTTCACATCAACTGGCAGCCGGTCCTGCACGTGCACGATGAACCCGCCTGTGGGTGTCGGCACGAACTCGCTGACGTTACCTACTCCGGTTTTCAAAGCCGTGTCTTTGAGCAACAGTAATGGCACGAGGTTTTCGACCTCCGGCAACGCGCGCGTGCGGCGCGAGAACGGTTGCGGGAAAACGAGCTTCACGCCCGCGCTGGTGCATATTGCGGCGAACGTCTTACCCTGTGCCATACCGTTGGTGAGAGTTTTATGGAATTCGGCGCCGTGTTCGTGCGCAAGTGCCAGCGCGCGCTGGTATCTCAGGTCATCAATCACGCGCTCGCGAACAGCCTCGAATGCCGGGATTTCGGGCGGGAACCTTTTGTCCAGCGCCAGCACATACACGCCATCGGCGGCGACGACAGGCTCTGTGAACGGGTTATCGTCCGTCAGGTTGAACGCGGCGGTCAGGAACGCTTCGCCCACATCAAGGCCTGCTGGGGGATTGCGCCGGTCAAACGGCGTGGTCACTCTTACGGTGAGGTTCGACTCGGCCGCCAGCTTATCGAGGTTCGCCGCGCGCAACGGCTCGAGGTCGAACAACGCGCTGGCAAATTCGACGGCTTTTTTACGCGCGGCCCGCAGCGCTGCTGCGTGGCGCAGCTCTTCCCGAATCTGCTGTTTGGCTTCCTGCGGCGAGGCCGCGTCGCTGTAAAAATTCGTGCCGCGCTGCTGGTAGATTGCCTCGATTACGGCGTCCAGGTTTGTGAACCGAAGGGTTGCCTGGGGCGCATCCGGGATGAGTCCGAACCGCACAAGCGCGGCCGCGTTGGTGAGACTGGCCAGCTCCGCATCGGCGTCAGACAGGAAATTGGTCAGGTCCCACCGCACGTACCTGAGTTGTACGCGCTCGGGAATTTCGTAGCGCGCAAGGTGGTTCGAGTAGAACTGGCGCGCCTCGTCAACTGAGACCTGGACGCGGTCGAGGTAGTTCGTGAACGGGAACAACGCCAGGGCAACGGTGACCTCTTCGTTTTCATATCGGTAGAGCGCCTTGGCTTCGTCGGGCGTGACCAAGCTGCCCACCAGCCCCGCCAGGTTCGCAAGCTGTTGTATGGCCAGCTCGTTGCGCAGGAACCGCTGGAAATCTTCCCTGGTCATTCCGCCCTGGCGCAATACTTCGCGCTCGAATGCATCTAGCGTGGCTGCGGCGCCGCGCCGATACGACCGCAGCACTTCGCGCGCGACGCGCGCCACAGCCTCGGGGCTGACATTGACCTCAAGCTCTTGCAACTTGTGCAGCAATACGAGCCTGTGGAATGTTTCGCGCTCTTCGTCATAGCCAAGCTGCTGCGCGAGCCTGTCTTTCCCGGGCCATTCGCCGTGGGTAAACAGGTACCGGAGCCGCACTTCCTTGAGCGCCTGATGGAATTCGCGCTGCGTTATGCGCCTGCCCGCCAGTGTGCCGAGTTCGGTCGCGTCGCCGAACTCGGGCGCACGCTGATAGGGCGAGAAGTACAACACGAAAGTGATAATGACGATTGGCACCAAAACGAGCCAAAGCCACTTTTGGTGTTTTCTGATCGTGCCGATCATAAAAAGGCGATTCGGCCTGCACCCTAAACAGCGGCGGCGAGCCGGGTCAATTGGAAAAACGCTGTGCGCGCCGGGCTATCGGCACCCGCAAACCAAAAGCGGTGCGCGCCCCGGCTGCTCCCGTGCAGCCGCCGTAGCCGCCGTGACTGTTGGGGCGCGTGAGGACGTGCCCCCTGCCGAGCAGGCAGCGGCGGCGGTCGTGCCCAAGCCTAATCTTTCTTCTTGAGCGGCGTGGTTATGGTATCGAGGAGTTTCTTGGTGGTCTTTTCGACTGCGCCACCGGCGTCCTCGACAGCGGCTCGAGCCGCCTCCGCCGCGGCATCCACGCCCAAGCTAAGGAAGTCTGCCCCCCTCTTAAGCATCACCTGGACGATCAACCCTGTGAAATCCTCGGCCGACTTGACGTTTTTTAGCTCCTCGTTGATTTCGAGCCTGATGTCTTTGTTCCTGCGCGGGTTTTTCAGGCTCCGGAACCGGGCCTGGTCCAGACGCAGCTTGAGCGTGTCTATTCCCGCGAACTCGAATGCTGGCGCGCCTCCTTTTTCGGGTCGTTTCTTGGCTGCTTTCTGCTTTTCGAGCAGGTACGTCACGTTGTCTTTGCCCTGTAGGTTCTCGACCACGTTAAGCTCTGCCAAATGGAATCTGACCAGTCGCAGGCGCAGTTTCCGCGCCAGCAAGGCCGCGCGGTCGTACTCGACGTAAATCTCCGGAATGTCCACGAAGCGCGAGTCGTCGAACCCTGGCGGATTATAGATTCGCAAGCTCTCGATCTTGACCACCGGCTCGTGAATGCCTGTGTAAACCGATCCGATGGTAGCGCGCATGCCTGTTTGGGCATGAATTTGCTTCTCCAGCACGTTCTTGAGGATTCTGTCCCTGAAAACGAGCGCCACAGCCACAAGAGCTACCAAAACAAATGCGATGCGGACAGCCCACTTGAGAAGCTTTTTCATGACCGAGTTATACCATGCGGCTTGCGTGGCGACCAGCGCCAAAGTGCCGGGTTGCGGTTCGCGTCGGACCGGTTAAGTCCGATGTGGTTACCCTGCGGACGCACTGTAAGCCCGGGCATTTCCCTAACCTGAGCCGCGTTCCGACGTCAGCTCCGGGCCTCCACGAGCGCTAAGACCAAACCCCGGACCCCTCCGGCACCAGCCGCGGTTATTGGCTTGGCGGTGCGGCGTCTTCCCAATCATCGTCAACCAGCGCGTCCGTGATGCTTTTTGCGAGCGACTCGGCCAGCAGCGGAAGTGCCTGCCTCTCAGCAGTGGCGAGGTCGGCACCGACTCTGACAAGTGTTGAGGCCTGGAACTGCTTGTCGAGGATCTGCCTGCCAGTGCTCCGTTCGCGCGCCACTGCGCGAGCTGTGATTGTCAGACGATAATCGAGCGTCGAAACTGCGTCGGCGGGATTGTAACTCAGCTCAGCACGCTTGTACTCGATAATTTCGCCGCCGAGCACAAGGTCAGCATCGGCTTGTGCGGTCAGCCTGTACGTGCCGTCGCGCTGGAGCTGCTTGCGCAATGCTGCGACCAGCGGGTCTGCCAACCCCGGCTCCATCGTACGGTTCGCAAACGGTTGCACATGGATTGATTTCGCGCCGGGCGCGGCGCCTGTCGCCGGACCAAGTCTGTAGCCTGCGCAGCCGCACAAGGCTATTGCGGTACCGAGCACAAATGAGAGCTGCCGGACAAGACGCATTTTTTTATTTGGCCTCGGGCCGCTTCAGCTTCAGCAAGGCATCAATGCGTTTGCGGGCCTCCTCCGCGTGCTTTGACGCAGGCGCTTGGAGCAAAACCTCGTTGTAGTAGATTAGTGCACCATCGTACTTGCGGTGTCGCTCGTAGTACTGGGCGATTTCGAACGATCCGCGCGCTTGTTCTGCCCGCAGCTCACCAATGATCCTTTGTGCTTCGTTCACCCGTGGATCATTCGGGTACAGTGCAATAAAATCTGTGAGCGCGGCGATCGCCTTTCCTGCCGCTGTCTGATCGTACTCGGCTTTGAGCGCCTGCTTGTAGTACGCTAGGCCTGCGCGGTACAGCGCTTCGGCTGCGATCTCCGGCCGGTCAAAATACCGATCAATCGCCACTTCGTAAGCCTTGACCGCCGCAACGTAGTCCTTGCGCTTTTCATGCGCTGCGCCCGTCTTTAGCTGCGCCGCGGGGCCGACCGCACTGTAGGCGCCGTTGCTTACAATTTGCTGGAACATCGCGGCCGTTTTGCTCATCGAGGGAAAGAACGGTATCCTGCCCCAAAGCTTGAACCATGCGCCGCCGAGGAACCGTTCCGCGATCTGGAACTGGCGCTGGAGCGCCTCTTCACAGTGCTGGCTTTTGGGATATTTCTCGATGAGCTTTTGGTACGCGCGGAACGCTCGCTCGTACTGTTTCTTCGCCTCGTAGCATTGTCCGATGAGGAACTGCGCATCCGGCGCGTAATCCGAAAGCGGCCATTGCGCTACCACACGCCGCGCGGCTCGCAACGCCAGGTTGTAATCACCGCTGGCAAACGCTTGCTGCGCCACCTCCAACTGGTCTTTGGCACGGGCGCGCCGCCACTTTCCATCTGCGCCGACTGGTTCATACACCCAGCCTTCACCCGGCTGATAGATCAACGGCGCGGGCGCGCGCTCGACGAACGCGAACACGCACAGCGCAGCAACCAGGAACTGGATCGTCCGGCGCAGCATCGGCCAGACCGTATAGTGGAGCCGGCACCGAGTCAAGGCCGCTGGCCGCGCGCCACACGCGGCGCAAAACACTGGCTCGCCTGCGCCGGCCTTGCCCGCGCGGTGTGGGGGTGCTCCGACCGTGCTACTCGGCGTCACGGCCTAGCTCAGCCTTTGTACACAATGAGCACGCCGAAGTCTGTCAGGAGCTTTTGCGAGCCAATGTCAATGTATGTGTACGTGACGGTGTTGATGCTAATGATGTTTTGTTCGCCGACCTTGGCGAGGAACTCCGAGACATGCTCGTCAAACTTGTCGCGTCCGACCTCGACACAATCAATCCGCCGGATTGTTTTCACCCGGATATGCTTTTCGGAATCTTTCGCAGCGAACTCCAGCGGCTTTAACGGCTTGCTAATAAGGCTCTCAGACGGCTTGTCCCGGATCGGCACTTGAAAGTGTTTCTCCTCTTTCGCGGCCGCCGAGGCCGCAATTGGATTTATGACGTGCGCCTCGCGCGCATGATGCAGCGGCGGTGGGGGCGCCGCGCCGCTCACGCGCACGCCGGGTGAATCCAGACTTGGCACGACCAATCGCTGGTTGCAGGTCGGGCAGTTCAACTCGGTTCCGGCCGCGTCGCTGTCAACCTCAAGCTCCTGGCCACAATGCGGGCAATCGAACAGTATATCCATACGCAGGCTGTGTTTGCTCAACCGGATTTCGAGTCAACGATACGCGGCCGCCCGCGCTTTTTCCAGCGGAATTTTTTCCCGGATCAGCCCCGAACGCAGCGCGAATATCCCAGCGGATTTGAATCGGACCGCACGGCGGCTCGTCCGGCCCGCGCACCTATCTGAATGCGGGCTCAAGTGACTTGATGCGCCGATACACGGGCGAGTTGGTGCTGACCCGTGCCTTGACCGCATTAAAGACACGCCGCGCCTCGGCAGGGTTAGCCCAGGCAATCTTCTCGCAGTAATCCAACTCGATACACGCGCGGCGCGGGTCGCTGACCCTGTGCGCAAACCTCGCCAGCCAATTGCTCATAGCTGCGGGGCCGGCCTCGCACGCGCGTTGCCATGAAATCTCAAGCTCGGGCGGCATTCCGGTCGCGACCGCGCTGCTCACCACATTTGTGTTCGGTTCGTATTGGACCGCTTCCTTGACCTCTTTTTCGATCAGCTTGTACAGCCTGTAGCCAAGGAACCCAACCAGCGCCAACAACAGCAATGTCCCGAGCCGGTTCACGGGCCTTCTACCTCAATGCGCTGAATGCGCGCGCCAAGCCGCCGGAGCTTAGTGTCTATGTTTTCGTAGCCCCGGTCAATGTGATAGATACGGTTGACCTGCGTGGTGCCTTTCGCCGCTAGGCCAGCTATGACCAACGCGGCCGAGGCGCGGAGATCGCTGGCCATGACCGGCGCGCCGCTTAAAGGTTTGCCCCCTTTGACAATTGCACTTGGGCCTTCAAGCTCGATATCGGCGCCCAGCCGTGCCAACTCGCTTACGTGCATGAACCGCGACTCGAAGATGCGTTCGGTGATAATGCTGATACCCGGCGCCAGCGTAAGCAACGCCATCATTTGCGCCTGTACGTCTGTTGGGAACCCGGCGTAGGGTAGCGTGGTCACATCCACAGCCCTCAATTCGCCATGCGGTTTTACGGTCAACACCGCGCCTTTGCGCTCGATCCGCACCCCGGCCTCGTTGAGCTTGTCCAAGACCGCGTGCATGTGATCCGGGCGCGCGCCCGTAATGGTGACCTCGCCGTTGGTTGCGGCCGCTGCAATTGCGTATGTGGCCGCTTCGATACGGTCGGGAATGATTTCGTACTCGACCCCGTGCAACTGTTTGACCCCCACAATCGTGATTGTCGGGCTACCGGCGCCGGTAATTTTAGCGCCCATCGCGTTGAGGAAATTCGCCAGGTCAACAACTTCAGGCTCGCATGCCGCACTTTCGATCACCGTCACCCCCTCGGCCAGCGTCGCGGCCATCATTACGTTTGCTGTGCCGAGCACTGTCGAGCCGGCGCGGCCACCAAGAAAGATTTCAGTACCCAGAAGCCGCTTCGCAGACGCCTTGACGTAACCGCCCTCGATTTTGACGTCTGCGCCGAGTGCCTCGAATCCTTTCAAATGCAGGTTGATCGGGCGCGCGCCGATCACACAGCCGCCGGGCAAAGACACAGTTGCGCGGTGCAACCGCCCAAGCAGCGGCCCCATGACGCAAATCGAGCCGCGCATCTGCCGGACCAGGTCATAGTCGCAAACTGGATTAATCTTCTTGGCCCGGACGCGCACCGTGTCCCCGTGGAACTCCACCTCTGCCCCCAACGAGGCGAGTATCTTGCACATGAACCGCACATCGCTCACGTTGGGCACACGGCGTATGGTGCAAGGTTCGTCGGTAAGTAGTGTCGCCGCCATGATCGGCAGCGCAGCGTTTTTCGCGCCACTAATCTGGACTTGGCCGTGCAATGGCACACCACCTTTGATGATGAAACTCTGCATACCCCAGTGTGTACGACTTGTTCCGGACTATATGTCAGGCCCGCATTTAACGCGCATGCCCAGACAATGCCGCGCAAGTGCACTACGCCTGCACCGCGTTGCCGGGACGCGCTATCAGAATCCTGGCTTTGCCATTATAATCGCACTCGATTCCTGCAACAATCCAGCCGCGCTGCTCGAACACGGCGCGCGTCGCATCGGCCGCGCCGTCGCCCAACTCGACCATCAACACGCCGCCGGGCTTCAAAAGCGGCGCTGCGCCAGCGGCGAGCTTGCGGAAATAGTCCAAGCCATCGTGCCCACCATCGAGCGCTTGGCGCGGCTCGTAATCGCGTACCTCCGGCTGCAACCGTTCGATCTGGCTGCTCGGAATGTACGGCGGATTGCTTATGATCAAATCCAGCCGCAACTCTGCCGGCAACGCATCAAACCCGTCTGAGGCAACAAACCTGATCCGATCTAGGACCCCGTGCCGCTCCGCATTCAGCTTGGCCACCCCCAGCGCGGCTTCCGAGCAATCAATCGCCCACACTTCAGCCCGCTGGCAATGCACCGCCAACGCTATGGCAATGCATCCGCTGCCCGTCCCGAAATCGAGAGCCTTGGGCTGCTCGACCCCACAGTTCAGAAGGAACTCCCAGCCTTTCTGTGCGAGGAGTTCTGTTTCAGGGCGCGGGATAAGCACGTGCCGGTTCACAACCAATTCGAGTCCGCAAAAGTTCGCGCTGCCGGTTATGTACTGAAGCGGCTCGCGCTGCGCGCGCCGCTTGACCATCTCGCGCAATGCGCTCAGCTCCGCGTCTGAGAGGCGCCGGTCGAAGTTAAGATAAAGGTGCATCCGGGGCATTTTAAGCAAGTGCGCCAGCAGCAACTCGGCCTGGAGCCGTGGCGATTCTATGCCCTTTTTGGCGAGGAACTCGGTGCTCTTCTGGATGACCTCAAGCACGGTCACGCCAGGAATTCTAACTGCCCGCGCTAGGTGGAACAAAGCGAAAAACCCGGGAGCCGGTCCGGTACAAGCAACTCCTGCGGATGCCTCGCCCCCGAGTGCACAACCCCAAGGCAAGTATCATCGCGGTTTGCGGAGGCAGCCGAATCGTACTCAGATTTTTTCTTCGATCAGCTCGCGGCGCGCCCCACCCAGCAATTGCTCGACAAAGCCCGTGGTGTACACACCGCGCCGGAAATTCGGGTCCTGCAAGATCGCTTGCTGGAACGAGATATTGGTTTTTATGCCTGTGATGATGTACTCACTCAACGCGCGGCTCATCCGGTCCATCGCCTCGCGCCTGTCTTTGCCGTAGGTTATCAGCTTGGCGATCAATGAATCATAAAACTCGGGAATGGTGTATCCGGCATACGCATGCGTATCAACACGCACGCCACGCCCACCAGGCTGGTAGTACATGTCGATCCGGCCCGGACACGGACGGAACTCATCGAAGGGGTCCTCGGCGTTGATCCGGCACTCGATGGCATGCCCCTGAATCTTGACGTCGCTCTGGGAGATGCGCAGCGGCTCGCCCATCGCAATCAAAATCTGCGCTTTCACCAAATCGATGCCAGTAACCTCTTCGGTGATCGGGTGCTCGACTTGGATACGCTTGTTGACTTCCAAAAAGTAAAAGTTCCCCTGATTGTCCACGATAAACTCGACGGTGCCCGCGCCGGTGTAATGCGCCACCTCGGCAATTCTTACTGCGGCACGCCCCATCCGGTCCCGGAGTTTCTTATGCTTGGATTCCAGAAAAGGTGAGGGCGTCTCTTCCAATACTTTCTGGTTCCGGCGCTGGATCGAGCAGTCGCGCTCGCCCAGGTGAATTACATGCCCTTTTTGGTCAGCCAGTATTTGGAACTCGATGTGGCGACAGTCTTCAATGTATTTCTCGATGTAAACGGCCGAGTTGCCGAACGCGCGCTCGGCTTCCGTGCGCGCGGTCCTGTACTCTTTGACAAGCGAAATATCGTTATGCGCGGTGCGCATGCCACGCCCGCCGCCGCCGGCGACCGCTTTGATCATTACCGGATACCCGAGGCGCTTGGCCACAGCCAGCGCCTCCTGCTCGGTCTCCACAACACCTTCGGAGCCGGGCGGCACGGGCACACCCGCTTTTTTGGCCAATTCCCGGCTTACCGCTTTGTCCGCAAGCGCGTTCATGGCGCGGGAGCTGGGGCCAATGAACCTGATGTTGCAACTTTCGCACACGTCGGCAAAGTGCGCGTTCTCGGCTAAGAAACCATACCCCGGATGGATCGCGTCCACATCTGTGATCTCGGCAGCGCTTATTATGCGATCAATCCGCAGATAACTTTCCGGGGCTGGGCCGCGACCGATGCAAATTGCTTCGTCGGCCAATTGCACATGCATTGAGTTTGCATCCGCTTCCGAATAGACGGCCACCGTGCGGATGTTCAATTCCTTGCACGCGCGGATGATCCGAACCGCTATTTCGCCGCGGTTCGCTACAAGGATTTTCTCGAACATGAGCCTAAAGCGCCTCTTCGAGTCAGTACGGTTATCATGAACCTGTCCGGCGACACGAACAGCGGCTTAAAGCGGCCGGAGCTTGAACAGCGGCTGGCCGAACTCGACAGGTTTACCGTTCTCGACAAGCACTTGAGTAATAACGC
This sequence comes from Verrucomicrobiia bacterium, assembly GCA_025061935.1. Taxonomy (GTDB): domain Bacteria; phylum Verrucomicrobiota; class Verrucomicrobiia; order Limisphaerales; family DTLC01; genus DTLC01. The sequence continues at coordinate 9,952 of JANWZY010000009.1, read as the reverse complement.
CCCGCGCCTCGGCCTTGATCTCGTTCATGACCTTCATGGCTTCGATTATACACACAACGGTATCGGGGTTGACCTCGCTTCCGACTTCCACATACGGGGCCGAATCTGGCGAAGGTGACCGGTAAAAAGTGCCGATCATAGGCGACTTGATTTCAAGCTCTGCCACCGAAGGCTGGGGTTGAGGCGCTGCCGGCGGCACAACCGCCTGCGGCATCGCTGCCGGCACAGCCCGCGGCGGTGCCGGTGCAGCCACAACTTGCTCCTCCGGAATAGGCGGATACACGGTTTCAGGCATCCGCTTGAGCCGGATTTTGAAATCCTGCCGTTCAAGTTCGAACTCGGCGATGGAATTTCGCCTCATCAGGTCAATTATGGCTTTGATATCCTTCAGGTCCACGGTTAGTTCACGTTACAGTTAACACTAAAGTAAAGCAAAACGGGCTTTAAATGCTTCCAAAAACCTCGACTGAACCATTCTTCCGCACCTGTTCCAACCCGAGCCATGGGCCGCTCGTTTCCTTTAAAAGTTGCTTGTTCGCCCGTCAAGCATAAACCACTTCCGAACGCCTAAATTTGCTCGAAAAGCATCAATGTTTGACCTTGGCCCGCTCCCCTTTAACGTTAACTACAGCCTCCAAGGCCAGTATATACGACATCGGGCCGAAGCCAGAAATTTGGCCTACGCAAACCGGCGCAATAAGAGAGTGGTGCCGGAATGGCTCACGTGCGTAAATGTTGCTTAAATGCACTTCCACGCACGGCACATTCGCAGCCACGATGGCGTCCCGAATCGCGATACTGGTGTGAGTAAACGCCGCCGCGTTCAGGATAATCGCGTCGTACCTGCCAACCGATTCCTGAATCCAACCCACGATATCGGCCTCCGAGTTGGATTGTTTGAAATCAATCTCGACACCCAACTCGGCTGCGCGGTTTCGGAGGTCGGACTCGATCTGGGCCAACGTGGCAGTGCCGTAAACCTCCGGCTCGCGCCGGCCAAGCAAGTTCAAGTTCGGCCCGTTTAGGACCAAGACTTTCATTTGCAGCCCCTATGTTAACGGCCGCCGGAACGTTTGTCGAAGGTTTTTTGATTGCGCCCGATCAACCAGCCCAGCGTGGTAAACGCGAGCCAGCTCAGCGCAGGGATATAGAGGCCGAATTCGACAAGATTGTGTGCCCACCAGCCCAAAAGGCCCAACCAGGTCGCCAATGGCAGCGAGCCGAGCCGCCCGTTGCCAGGATAAGCTGCAAACAATCCGCCTACGACCAGCAGGGCGTAAAGTGCAAACCCGGGCAGACCTGAATCCGACGCCTGCTGAAGGTAGTCGTTGTGTGCCGTGCGTGCCATTTCTGCCTCCGGACGTTTCCGCGCGCCGTACGGGATTTGGAATGTTCCGGGGCCGGTGCCCACCAGCGGATGATCAAGTGCTGTGGCTGCAGCCACCACCCAATAATCGAGCCGCGCCACTGCACTCGGTGCGCCTCGGGCGAAGTATCCACTGAACCGCACAGCAAATATGCCCAAGCCGAAAGCCAATGCCCCAACCACCAATCCGATTTTGACCCAGCGCACTAACCGCAAATGTAGCACGGCTGCGAAACATACGACCAAAGCCGCAAGCCAGCCGCCTTTAGACCCTGTCCACACCAGGCACGCCAACGCTGTCGCTGCAAAGATGGCTACCAAGAAAATCCGCGCTCCCGGCGTAAAAAGCCGGTCCAAACTCCAAAGGAAAGCCAGCACCGGCGGGCAGCACAATACAATCGCACTAGCAAATGAATTCGGGTAGAACAGCGTACCAAAGATTCGGTCGCTCGACATACGCTTGAGCAGCCCCGCTGGCACATCCTCGAGGCTCGGGTACACATACTGCCAGAAATGCCGACGAGTCTCTTCCAGTCCGCCGAAATGCTGGTCAACGCCCATGGCCAGTGCGAAAGCAAAGCCGACACTCACACCCAGGAAGAAATGGCTCGGGTTTGCTAGCTGCCCCAGCACAAGATATCCCATGTAGAAACAGGCCACGCACGCGGCAAAATGCCAAAGTGTCACTTCGGTCAACTCGACATTCACAGTGTGCGCGCCCGCTATGAGCTGCCACAAAAGCCAGGCCAAAGGCACCGCAGCCGCCCACCGGAGCTTCAATTCGGTCCAGCGCACGCAAAACATACTCGCCACAATCACGGGGGCCAGAAGCGCGTACCCGATCCGAATTGGCCACGCCATCAGCAGCCACTCCCAAAAGTTGCCGGGCCACTCCACGGCCTTATCTAAGATCACAGGATTGCCGAACTTTACCAAGCCCAGCCCGAGCACCGCGCCTAACGCTAAGCTGAAAATTTGCAACGCCCGGCTACGCCGAAGATCATGCGCAGATTCAGACCCGCCTGGCATGGTGCGCGCGTGTCTAACCAAGGTGCAACTTGAGGAAGCTGACTTCGAACGCGAGGTGCTCTTGAACGTTCGTGCTGAGGAACCATTGGAGCTGCTCGAGCACTTGCAGGTTTTCCAAAGCCTGGCCGGGGCTTAGCCGCGCCGCGAGTATACCGGTGCCGCACTCCTCCGGCAGACTGAGCAGGCGCGGGTCAACGCGCAGCGTGCGCAGCCACACATCGCGGAACCATACCTGCAGGTCCGCGACCAGCGCGGCGCGCCGCTGGCGGTACGCCGCCTCGATCGCAGCCTCGAGCTCTTTCCGCCATTTCTCGCGCAGCTCCGGTTCTAGCTCGGGGTATTCCCCGTACCGGGCCAAAGGCGAGGCCTCGCTTAAAGCCGACTCGATCTCGGACCTAAGTCGAGCGAGACTGCTCGTGACAAAGCTGAGCAGCCTATACCGGTCGAGCAAGCTATCTTGCGCGGCGGCTGCGCTGGCACCGAATTCGGCCAACCATTGCACACGCTGTTTGTCCGGTGGCCGCGACCCGGTGCCGAAACTGAGCCGGATGCAACGCGACGCGACCGTATCCAACACGCGCTGCGGGTCCGTGGTGAGCAGTACAAGCACAGCATCGCCAGGGGGCTCCTCCAAAGTCTTAAGGAACGCATTGGCCGCCTGCACATTGAGCCGGTCAGCCCCGACCACGACGCCAATTTTATATTGCGCCTCGGCCGGTTTAAGACTCAGCTCGCGCATTAACTCGCGAATCTGTTCGATAAGGATCACGCGCGTTTTCGATTCCGGCCGGACCCAGTGCACGTCAGGATGCGCGCCGCTCTCGACCTTAGCGCATGCGGCACAGGTATCGCAGCAATCGACCCGCACGCGCTTGCGCTTGATCGGCTTCAAACAGTTGAACGTCTTTGCCAGCGTCCGCGCCACAGCCTCCAGCTCGTCTATGTCATGACCGCTGAACATGTAAGCGTGCGCCACACGCCCGCGCTCCAGCGACCGCTGCAGCAACGCTATGGCTTGCTCCTGATCCGGAAAATCCTTGAACGCCATCTCAGGCCTTCAGCTTATTACCTGGTGCAACACACTGCCAAGCCGCGCGATCCCCTCGCGAATATCGCGCTCGGTCGCGTTGCCGAAACTGATCCGCATTTCATGGCTCGGTTTCGGCCGGGTCGGATCGTCACAATAGCAAAACTCGCCCGGCACGTACAAAACATCCTTGGCCAATGCGAGCCTGAAAACTTTCGATCTGACGCCTGTGTTGACCCGGCGCGGCAGCCGGACCCAATAGTACAGCCCGCCAGCAGGTTCCCACACCTCGACCGCGCCCGGAAAATGCTTCTGGATCGCGCGCCGCATGAGCGCGGCCTTTTCCGCATACCGAGCCTGGATGCGGCCAAGCTGCTCCTCATACTCGCCGGTGACAATCGCCAGTGCGAGCAGCTTTTGGAGCAGGTTCGCCGTGCCGAAATCATGGTTACCTTTCAACCACAATACCGGCTTGAAAAGCGACGGGGGCAAGATTCCGAACCCGACCCTGATCCCGCTAGCATACGGTTTGCTGTACGTGCCGGCGTAGATCACACGGTCGGAGTGCTGCTCGACCGCCAGCGCAGA
>JANWZY010000009.1:0-5932 GCA_025061935.1 Verrucomicrobiia bacterium | reverse complement strand
CGCTGCCCCTGAATCGCAGCTCGCGGTACGCAGCGTCTTCGAGCAAATAGATCGGGTGCCCGGCAGCTTTCTCGTACCGGCGCAGTACCTCGAGCACTTGAACTTTCTTCTCGAAGCTGGTTGTTACGCCTGTCGGGTTCTGGTAGTAGGTCACCAAGTACACCAGTTTCACCCGGTGCAACTGCCGCGCACGTTTAAGCGCGGCCATCACTTCCTCCAAATGAGCAATATCAACCCCGTCGTGGTTAAGCCGGATGCCGCGGCTGTTCACCCCGCGCGCAGCCAAAATACCCAGAAAAACGAAGTAAGTCGGGTCTTCCACAAGCACGATGTCGCCCGGGTCGCACAGCGCCTCGACCACCAGATACAACAATTGCTGCGAGCCATTCGTGATAAGTATGCGGTCGGGCGAGTGCGTCTTGTGCGGGCGCGCCGCGCCGTCCAGCACGGCTATATCGGCCGCAGTCAACTCCCGCAGCACGCGGTCGCCTTGCGTCGCGCCGTACTGCAAAGCCTGACTGGCTTGAACACGCGACAGCAGCAACCGGTTCATCATGCGCCGGCACCCGTCCGCGGGCAAAGTTTCCGTATCGGTGAAACCAGCTGCGAGCGAGATCAACCGCGGCCGGGTCAACGCAAGCTCCATCAGCCAGGAGATAGGTGGCGGGCCGAGCCGCCGCCCTAGCTCGGATAAACCGGTCGTTTTCATCCCAACTGTGTAGCAGCTAACCAAATTTGCCCCAGGTCGCGCAAGACGGCTTTACACAACTGCTACGCCACGCCGAGTGAATCATAAAATCCTGCAGCACCAACCTTGGGAAACACGCAAAGTGCGCACCGACGCCTCGCCGGTGCGGGCGTTACTGGCACATGCTGCCGCCGCGGCCGTTCACCGCAACCAACCGCAGAAACTTCCGCATAACATCCGCGAAAACCGCCGGATTGGAAAGCGGGTTGTTGTGGTCGCCCTCCAGCTCACAAAGCAGTTTCGGCTCGTTGGCCGCCGCAAAATTCTTCTCAGCGTGATGGAATCCGATCAATTCATCCGCGCGACTATGCATAAGCAGCACCGGCACACGTATTTGCGGGAGCTTCGATTTCGTATCATACTTGTTGCGCGCTAGCCGCCGCACTGGCAACCAAGGCATTAGCTCTGACCCAATGTCCGCAAGGCTGCTGAACCCGCCTTGAATTACGACTCCACCCACCTTTTCGCGAATGGCAAGCTCGCTAACCACCCCGCCGCCGAGCGACTCGCCGTAACAAACGATCTGCTCCGGCGCGTAACCTCTCCGCCGCAGCCAGTTGTACGCCGCCTGCGCGTCCAGATACGTCCCCGCTTCGCTCGGGCGCCCGGCACTGCGCCCATAGCCGCGATAATCGAAGGCGAAAACTGCGACACCGCACTCAAGCAAAACGCGGTACAGTTCGAGCCGATGACTTATGTTGCCCCCATTCCCGTGACAAACAAGCACGACAAGCCCGCTGTCATTCTCCCCGGGCACGGCTGGGAAAAACCAACCATGCAACTGCACGCCATCGGCGGCGCGAAATACCACATCCTCAAACCGCAGGCCGAGCGCGTCCGGCCAGGCCACGAACCGGCGTGTCGGGTAATAGACAAGCCGTCGCTCCAACCAGCGCAATATTTCCGCCCAAAACAGCACCGCCAATGTCCGCACGAGTCACCGGGCCGCAAATCGCGCATGCAAAGGTTCACCGGGCGTCCGGCGCGCCGGATTGCACACCCTTCTGCCGCAGAAACTCCAACGCGGCAAGCGCTGCAGCCGCCTCAGCTTCCTTTTTGCTCTTACCGCGACCCCGACCCAGTTCAACCCCCTCATGCTCGACCGTACACTCAAAAACTCGGTCATGGTCCGGCCCAGTGGCTGATACTAGTTTGTAATGCGGCGGCGCCGCCGAACGGGCTTGAAGCAACTCTTGCAACTCGCCCTTCGGATTCTCGATCGCGGGCAATGCCGGTAACTGCTCCAGTGCGTGCCCGAACCTGGACAGGACGAACGCGCGCGCTGCATCCAACCCGCCATCGAGGAAAATGGCGCCAATCACAGCCTCGAACGCATCTGCCAAACTAGACGGCCTGTTGCGACCGCCCTGCTGCTCTTCGCCACGGCTCAATTCCAAAAATTCGCCGAGTCCGAGTTGGCGCCCCTGTTCGGCCAACGCCCGGCGGTTGACCAGCCTCGCCCGGGCCTTGGTTAACACGCCTTCGGGAAACGTCGGGAACCGCGTATACAACTCCGCGCTGAGCACAAGCTGGAGCACAGCGTCGCCCAAGAATTCCAACCGCTGGTTTTGCTGCAACGGCGTGCCGCGCTCGTGAGCAGCCGACGGATGCGTCAGCGCAAGACCTAACAGCTCGGGGCTGTGGAACCTGTAGCCGAGTCGTTGTTGGAGAACCTCTACGTCCGGCACGGAAGAAACATTCAGTTTTTTGACTGCGCTGCATCGGTGCCAGCACCGGCATTTGCAGACTGGCCAGCACCAGGCTCCGGACATGCCACAACCCGGTCCGCCGAATCCGCCGGCTGAGCAACCGCGCACATTTCGGATTGGCCCTCAGCGCGGTCCGAGACTAACCCGTGCTCAAGCAGGTCTGTCACCTCGCGTTGCACGTGCTCGAGCTGGTCGAGCCGCAGCTCGGGGTCCGTAATCGTGAACACCTCGCCGCTGCGCGAATGCTCGTACACAAACACACGCCGCCCGTCGCGCACGAACTGTTCCCTGACCTTCAGTACCCTTTTCCGCTCCAACATTATTGCCAGAATGTAGCTCGCCGGCTGGTACCGCGCGTCGCTCTGCTCGACCAACTTCCGCAGGAGCGACTCGGCCGTCTCGCGATACACCTGGTCTGGCCGCTGCGGCGGCGCCTCGTACACGCCCTGCCAACGCGAGATGAATTCCGGCCGCGCCCGCACCCCGGCCGCATCGTCTTTGCGCCAGCATCCCTCGCACACGTCGCGGCGCCGGAACCGCGGTTTCTCGTCGAACAGGAGCGTGTAGTACGTCTGTCCGTCGGCGAACGGTTGGCCGCACCCGGCGCACACGCGCGCACGCGGCTGTATGTTCCAGGTTTCCATTACCTCACCAAGACTCGGAAACGCAGCTCTAACTTAGCAGCCTGCCGCAGGGTTTCAACCTCGATTCGGCCCCGGCATGAACAACCCCGCGCCGGTTTCAACTAAACACATTTTTGGGATGCCGCGGCCGGCCACCCAACTTATAAACTAATAGCTCCCGCAGCTGGACCAAAACCTGGCCTAGCACCCACGGCACCGGCCCGGTAATCCCGCGTGCTACCCGCACAATTTCGCGCGCATAAGCGGGATTACCCAATTGCTGGAACCGCTTCGCCTTAATCCCCGACCGTACCGCTAGCAAGCCCTTCAACTTGAACCATCGCACCGGACCGGCCCGATGACCGCGCAACGACTCGCAAATTTGCATTGTGCGCCACTCGTCCACAATTAGCGACTGAATGTTCGGTGCAAGCGAAACGGTCTCATTGCGCCCGTGCCACCGGTATTTGGCCAAAGGCAGGTTCACCGTAACGATCTTTTTGCAATGTGTCCCCCACTCGGCCCAAAACACCATGTCGCCCAAGATTGGCATGTCGAGTCTGAATTTACACGGCGCCGGTTCATAAGCCGTCTTGAGCAGTGTGGCACAAAAAGCCTGGTTTCCTATCTCGGCCTTGAGCCGCAGGAACTTGTCCATTGCTAGCACCCGAACTCGGCCGTTCGGCCGGCCGGACACGCTCAGGCGCCGGTTGTTCTCATCAATTCGCTCATCCAAGCACCAAGCCATGCCTCTGCCTGGACAATCCTCCAACAGACCGGTCAAGACCTCATAAAACCGCGGTTCGATCAAATCGTCCGCGTGCAATATGTGCAAATAATCCGTCTCCGGCGCCAGCTCGAGTGCGCGATTGAAGTTCCCGAACAGACCGAGGTTCGTAGGGTTCCGGACATATTCGAGCGCAAGGCCTCTGAAGTTCTTTACAATTTCAGGCGTACGGTCTGTCGAGCAGTTGTCCAGCACAACAACCCGGTCTGGACGCTGAGTCTGCGCAGCTACCGATTCGAGCGTTTGCTGAATGAACTGCTCGCCGTTGTAAACGGGTATGGCGCAAATAACCCTCGATTTCACAAGACCCTTTCTATCTCAGCTGGATTAAGACAACAAGTCCCGTTCCGCAAAACGCGTTCATGCTATGACCAATACCGGGCCGTAAGTTTGGCCTTGCAGTATTTGCGAAGCTCTCCAATTTTTTCGGCAGACGTGGTCGCCGAAAATGCAGTTCCGACGGGCAGAAAAAATCCAAAACCCATGAACTTAGACCCGAGTCAGGTACCGGTCTTCATACTGTGCGGTGGAATGGGCACACGGTTACGGGAAGAAACCGAGTTCAGGCCCAAACCAATGGTGCCTATTGGGCAACACCCGATCCTATTCCACATAATGCGAATTTATGCAAAACACGGATTCAAAAGGTTTGTGCTGTGCCTCGGCTTTAAAGCCGACCTCATCAAAGACTACTTTGCCAGCTTCCACCTACGGAACGCCGATTTCACCATTAACCTCAGAACAAACGCCGTAAAAGTGCACGAGCTGACACAGGACCTGGATTGGGAAGTGACGCTTGCTTACACGGGTGAGCTAAACATGACCGGGAGCCGGGTCGCACAAGCAGCACGCAAATACCTCGGAAACGCGGAGCATTTTGCGGTCACCTACGGCGACGGACTCACCGACGCAAACTTAGCTGACGAGTTCGCATACCATCTTACCCGCGGCAAGATCGGCACAGTACTGGGCGTCAACCCGCCCTCACGGTTTGGCGAGATCAAGCTCGCTGGTGACCAAGTGGTCGAATTCTGCGAAAAACCGGACATAGCCGACACATGGATTAACGGGGGATTTTTCTTCTTCCATCGCAAGTTTTGCAACTACATCTCCGAAGACCCTGGTTGCGTGCTAGAACGCGAGCCGTTGGTCAAACTGGCTCGGGATGGTCAACTCAACGTGTACCGACACCGCGGTTTTTGGGCATGCATGGACACGCAGCGCGACAGGGAATTTCTCAGCAAGCTTGTCGAGTCGGGAACCGCGCCGTGGCTGCGATAAAACCCATACGGCTGCCCAAAACAACCATGAACATGGAAAAATTCTCCACCTGGCCGTCAAAAATCGCCCGCCCCACTGGGCCGCAAGCCTTTCCCAACACCTCAAGTCCAGCAGCTTTGAAATGAAAGTACTCGTCACAGGACACCGCGGCTACATCGGCGCGCACCTGGTCGAGGTGCTACATCAACACGGGCACTCGGTTACAGGCGTGGACATTGGTTACTTCGACCAATGCGCCTGGGAACCGTTGCCTAGAGCCGACAAAGAAATCACAGCAGACTTCCGCAACCTCACCGAGCGCGAATTAGAAGGACATGACTGCATATGCCACCTTGCAGCTATCTCCAACGATCCGATGGGCGACCTCGACCCAAGTCTGACGCATCAAGTTAATACGCTCGGCGCCATAGAGCTGGCTCGCAAAGCCAAAACCGCGGGTGTGCCCCGGTTCCTCTTCGCCGGCAGTTGCTCCGTTTACGGCAAAGCGGAAAAATTGGACTTAGACGAAACGGCGGCATTCAACCCAGTTTCAGCCTACGCGGCGTCTAAAGTCGAAGCAGAACGTGGTATTAGCATGTTGGCGGACAAAAACTTTTCGCCCGCGTTCCTCAGGAATGCTACGGCTTACGGACACTCGCCCAACCTCCGAATCGATCTTGTCGCAAACAACTTGTTGGCATGCGCCGTTGCCAAAGGGGAAATCCGAATCATGAGTGACGGTACACCGTGGCGACCGCTGATCCATTGCAAAGACATTGCGCGCGCGTTCGTAGCATTCGCAGAG
>JANWZY010000099.1 GCA_025061935.1 Verrucomicrobiia bacterium | reverse complement strand
CGTCCAGGTCTTCGCCTTTGTAAATCGTCGGCTCGCTTTTGTCGAACCTGCCTTTTGAGACAAGCTCGAGCTTGAGTTGTTCCTGACGCCATCTTGCCGGCGGCTTGGGCAACGTCGTTTTATGCGTTTGTCTTTCCAGCAGCTCGGTAATTTTCTCCTCCGGCAGCTCGGGCGGTGGGGGCACTACGCGGGCAGGTGGTCTGGAGGCGGTCGCCGCGTGTCCCGGATGTGTGTCTGGTCCGCTTGCTTGTGAAGGCGTCCTCAGTGGTACCTCGGAAATGATCTGGGCAGTCTGTGAGGTTGGCGTGCTGCCCGACCCGGCCATAGCGCGGCCTACAAACAGCGTCGCGACCAGTTTCGCACCCAGTGATGCGTCCACGCCGGCGCCTGTGATGACCGGGACATTCGGACAGTGCCGGCTGAGCTGTTCGATAACAGAGTGGACTTCCGAAATTGCCAGGTCCGGGCCACTGAACACCCCCACTACTATAGCGTCCGCCTGGCGTAGTGCTATGCCCGCGTCCAGTGTTGGACTGGCGAGCAGTTTTTCGACAGCTTTGCGCGCGCGGTTTGGGCCTGATGCTTCTGCGACCGCAAACGCGGTCTGGTTGTTCGGGCCGCCAAGCACCATGCACAGCTCAGGCAAATGCACCTCGATAACGCTTTTGCATGTGAGCATGCGCAGCATGCCATGCATCGCGTCAGCGAGGAACGAGTCCGAAATCTTGAATGCCTCTTCCAGTGGCGCGTTTTCGGGGATCAGTTTCCAAAGTTTTTGGTTCGGTACGCACAAGACAGCATCGGTGCAACTTTTCAACGCCTGCATAGCTGCGCAGGCCCTGGTCTGGCGCAAGCTCCCCTCGCAATCGAATGGCAGTGAGACGAAGCCGAATACGAGGTTCCCAGATTCTTTGGCGACCCTGGCGATCCGGGGTATGAATTCACGTCCGGTCTGGCCGCCAAGCGCACCCACAACGAATACGAAATCGGCTCCGTCGAGCTGCGCCTTTATTTCCGCGAGCAACTCCGGTGTGATTTTGCCTGCAGACGCCTGAGTTGGCGCCGCAGTAGGCACGATTATTGGTTTCGCGCCGGTGATGTGTTGAGTTGCGGCGCCGTCACGGCATAGCGTCACCACAGTTTGAGGGTCAACTCCGCGTTCGAGTAATTGAATGGCCGCAGCTATGCCCGCTTTGCCCACGGCGAACACGCGCGTCCGCGGCGCCACACGCTGTGGTGCCGGCAATTGACCTTGCAGATTATCGCTGGACTCCATATCCGGTTAGAACTCCGAGTTACAATCTCCGGAACAACTGCTGGAGTGTGCTTTTTAAGCCCGCTGATAAGAACGACTTTTGCGCGGGCGACCTGTGTTTGAATGAGCCAAATTTAACAAGGCCCAGCGCGGTGGCGAACTCCGGTTGATCGAGTGACGACACGAGGCCGCTTATCCCGGTGGCGTGCCCAACTTTCGCCGGGGCTTGGAAAATCTGCTCGGCCACTTTGGTTACATTCGGGATACGCGCGCCGCCACCGCACAAGAAAACCCCCCCGCTCAGATAATCCAACAACCCTGCCTCGTGTAATTGCTGCGCTACGATTTGGAAGATTTCCTCAATTCGCAGTGCCATGATCATGTGGAGGTCATCGAGCTTGACGGTCTTGACTGGTGCGCCCTCGCCGTTCCGAATCGCGATTGTCTTGCCCTTGGTTACTTCCTCGACCATCGCTGACCCGTGCTCGATCTTGGCCTGTTCGGCCCGGCTTAGCGGGATGCGCAGCCCGAGCGCTATATCGTTCGAGACATGGTCGCCGCCGACTGCAATCACACCGGTGTGTTTGACGACGCCTTGCGCGTATAGCGTGTAGTCTGTGGTGCCCGCGCCCAGGTCTATCACGAGCGCGCCGAGCTCCTTGGCTTCGTTGTCCAGAATGGCGAGCGCAGAGGCGAGCCCGTTAAATACAATTTCCTCGACTTCCAACTGGAGGCCTTTCACCACACGGATCGCGTTCTGGAGCCGGTTGTGGTTCCCGTGCAATACGTGCATTTCGACCTCCAGCCGCGCACAGACCATCCCGACCGGGTTGGTTATCCCGCCCTGACCGTCAACAAAGAAGTGCTGACGGATCGCATGCACGATCACGTCTTGCGGCGGCAGATTCACCACCTTCGCATTCTTGATCACGTCTTGCACATCTTCTTCGGTGACTTCGCGGTCCGCAGATACAATCGTGTGCACGCCGCGATTGTTCCGCGCGCGCAAATGCCCGCCTGTCACACCCAGAATGACGCTCCGGACTTCGACGTCCGCCATCTGCTCGGCTTGTGCTATTGCTGCGCGAATGTCCTCCTCGGCAAGCTCGGCATCTACTATCTCGCCCTTGCGGACACCCCGCGACCGCGCCTGGCCCACGCCCGTGATCTTCAGCGCGGATGAGTCCGGGTCGAACTCGCCCACCATGGCACATACCTTTGACGTGCCAATTTCAAGTCCTACGATGATTGGTTTGCGGTCAAACATTTCGCCTTCGCTGTGGGTTGTCTTGTCTTTGGGCAGGTTGCGCAGGTACAGGTCGCGTCACTGCCCAACGAACAGGTATATTGTCAGACACGGCAAGGTCCACTGACCCGAGCGCGCGCCCGAGCCGTTGGCCCAACTCATAGATGGCGGCCAGCCGCCGTAACTGCCGCGCCAAGTCCGTAGTCCCGAAAGTGACCTGACTGCCCTGTTCCGTCACCACTTCGAGCACGCCCGGCGACGAGGTATCAATCCGCTGCAGGCTGTCCAATCCGACCATGGGCGAGCGGTCGAAAGCAACAATCAGCTCCAGCGCAGCCTTTACGCCCCGATGCACGTCTAGATCAATGCGCTTACCGGGCTTAAGTTCGGCAGGGTCTATACCAAGCACGACCGGGTACCGCGCAGCGGACCATACCTCGGGATTTGCGCATTGCGACTTGTCAAGCGGTGCAAGCACGTATCCCTCCTCATCCAGAAACAGAGCGTCCATTTCGGCGCCGCCGCCGGGCCGCAACCTCGGTACATACACAACCGCCAACGGCTCGCGCTCCGACACGCGAATCCGAAGTGTGCGCGGCAGCACGCGTTCGACCGCCGCCATTCGGATGTAAGGCACAAGCTCGAGGTTGCGCTTCAGCTCGGCCAGATTCAGTGCCAGCAAATTTTGGCCCTGCCTTACACCCGACCACTGCCTGATCTGCTCGGGCAAAATTACTCCGTCGGTGTGGACCTCGATCCGGCTAATCGCATACGTCGAATTTTGGTAGAACAATTTTTCAAGCGACCAGCTGACCAACTGCCACGCCAGGCACACTACCAAGGCCGTGCCAGAAGCGAATGCGAGCGCGACCGCGCCCCAACGCAAGCGCCGTTTCCGCGCTACGTCCGACCGCCCTTTGACTTCAAGCAATTCGCGCCTGCCCAACCGCCGGTTACCGCCACTTTTGCTAAACGGCCACATTGCTCGCCATCCTTCTCACTTGTTCGCGTTTCTCCGAAACATGTGTGAGACCGAACGCCGGCCCGCAGCGTCAATCCGGGCGCGCCCGCCTCTTTCCTAACCGCGCCGGACCAGATTTGCCACACGGCCCGACCGGCGCAGTGCCAGCTCGACCATCCGCTGGCACAGCGCGGGATACGAAAGCCCTGCGGCCGCCGCAGCCTTGGGCAACAAACTGGTTTCTGTCATGCCGGGCAGCGTGTTTACTTCCAACACCATCGGTTGGCCGTCGGGCCGCACAATCATGTCCACGCGCGCGTAATCGCGGCCGCCAATCGCCCTAAATGCCGCCAGCCCAGCAGCTTGAATGCGCCTTGTCGTCTCTTGGTCAAATGGCGCCGGACACAAATATTCCGTCGCGCCGGCAGTGTACTTGCTACGGTAATCGTACCGACCTGATTTAGGCCGGACCTCGACCACAGGCAGCGGCATCTCATCCAATATGCCCACGGTGACTTCGCGCCCCGCTACTTTCTCTTCAACCAACACTTTCGTGTCGTACCGGAACGCTTCCGCCAGCGCGTCCGCCCAATCCGACACCCGCTCGACGAACTGCAGTCCGACACTCGACCCTTGCCGGGCCGGCTTCAGTACCACGGGCGGCGCCCAGCCCATGGGCCAGCTAGCCCCGGCAGATTCCACCACGGTGTACCGCGGCGTCGGCACACCTGCGGCTACAAACCGCTGTTTCGCGAGCAGCTTGTCGAACGCGACGCGGCTGGATTCTGCATCGCAACCTGTGTACGGCACGCCGAGCGCGTCTAGCTGCGCCTGCACCGTGCCGTCCTCACCATACGCGCCGTGCAGGGCCAAAAAAACCACGTCGGTCCCGGCCGGCAACGTCCAGTTGCCATCGCCGGGGTCAAGCTCATGCACAATGTGGCCCAACTCGCGCAGCGCCTGCGCGACCGCAGCGCCGGAACGTAGCGAGATTTCGCGCTCCGCGCTCCTGCCACCAAGCATCACGGTTATGTTAAGACCCCCTAGCATTGGCACATACCACTGGCGGCAATCCATGCCGCACTTGGCCGACAACGCGGCACAAGTTTATCTTTCCTCACCAACGATGCGCACTTCCGTCTCCAGCTCGATCCCACGCTCGGTACGAACGCGCTCACGTATCAGTTCGATCAGCCTGAGCACGTCCGCTGCAGTTGCGCCCGGCTCGGTCAAAATGAAATTTGCGTGTTTCTCGGACACGAAAGCGCCGCCGACCCGGGCACGCTTAAGCCCCAGCTCGTCGATCAATTTCCCCGCATGCGCGCCAGGCGGGTTCTTGAAAACGCAGCCTGCGCTTGGCCCGGCCGGTTGCGTTAGCTGCCGTTTCTGCCTGAATAATTGCGCGCGCGCTGTTATTTGAGCCGGATCGCCAGCCGTGCCACGGAACACGGCACTCAGCGCTACATGTTCGTCGAAAAACGTGCACCCGCGGTACTCGGCAGCTAACTGTGCGCGGGGTGCCTCGCCGACCGCGCCGGCAGCGTCCATGTACCGGACGCGCTCGAGTAGGTCGAACGTCCACGCGCCCATTGCCCCGGCATTCATCCGCAACGCGCCCCCAACCGTACCTGGAATGCCGTCCATGAATTCGAACCCGGCTATCCCATGCGCTGCAGCCGCCGCAAACACGTCTTTCAACATCGCGCCGGAGCCGCACTCCAGCTCGGTGCCAACCACTTCGATGCGCGCGAACGCTTTATGTGCCAACCGGATCACCACGCCCCTGAACCCGCCGTCCTTTACCAAAAGGTTTGAGCCGCGGCCAATGACAAGCCACGGCAACCCTTCTTCCCGACAGAGCTTCAGCACTAAAGACAAATCTTGTTCGGACGCCGGCTCGACGTAAACGTCTGCCGGGCCGCCAACTCGCAACGTGGTATGCGCTGCGAGCGGCTCACACACGCGCACAACTGTGTCGGCACACACACGCCCGCGCAACCGCGCGGCAACCTCGGCCGCGCGGTTCGAGCCGACTGCACAGCCAGTTCCGCCCGTATTCACGGTCCTCCCACAGACAACCGACGGCTCACCGGCACTGAGCCGTCAACTTCGCGTTCGGGTTCAAGCCGCTCCGCCGCTCCCACGGCTGTTGCAAGCGCGGCCGCAATGTCCGACGCCGCGCTTGGCTTGTGTAGTTGTGCGAGCGCAGCCTGCATTTTTGCTCGCACCGTTTCATTTCGCACAAGCTCTGCTACGTGCTGCGCTAGCATGCGCGGCAGCTCGCTGGAACCGGAGCCATCAGCCGTTTGCTCGAGCACAACTGCCGCACCGGCGCGCTCGAACACGCGCGCGTTATGCAACTGATGGTTGCCTGCGGCCAAAGGGTAGGGGATCAGAATAGCGGGCAACCGCACCGCCGCGAACTCGGCGAGTGCAGACGCGCCGGCCCGGCTAATTGCCAGAGTGGCCGCGCACAACACGAGATGCATTTTTTCACAAAACTCTGTTACGACATGTTTTACGCTTGCAGCCGCGTAGATTCGAGCTGCGCGGGCTGCGTCTTTCGGCCCGGCCAAGTGAATCCACTGCACGTCG
The DNA here is from genome assembly GCA_025061935.1 of Verrucomicrobiia bacterium. Lineage (GTDB taxonomy): Bacteria > Verrucomicrobiota > Verrucomicrobiia > Limisphaerales > DTLC01 > DTLC01. The sequence continues at coordinate 4,052 of JANWZY010000099.1, read as the reverse complement.
GGAACGGTCTTACTCAACTCAGGCAGCATCGCAAAGACAAGCTCGTTAATCGCTGAGGCGCCCTGGCTGCCCCCCATCACCAAAATTGTTGGCTTCGCAGGGTCCAATCCGAGCGCGGTGCGGCATTCGGCGGGATCGCGCGGCGCAATTTCAGGCCGGACCGGCGTGCCAGTTACGGTTTTTCGTGCGCACCGCAAATACGGCGCGGCTTCGGCAAATCCGAGGAAGACCTCATGCGCGAAAGGCGCAAGGAACCTGTTCGCGCGGCCCGGCACCGCGTTTGACTCATGCAGGTAAACGCGCGCGCCGAAGCGCCGCCCCGCAAGCACAGGTGCGACAGCCGTGAACCCGCCCATTGCCAGGACTGCCGCCGGCGGCTGCGCGCGGAAAGCCTTGGCGAGCAATCGGTATGACCGGACAAGCCCTGCGAGGAATGCAACCCTACTACCAGATTGGAACGCTGCAGCCGGCAACGTGATCACGTTGGTCCGGGGCAGTCCGGCCGCCGCTTGCACCGCGCGTTGATCGACTGCTTTTGGCGAAACCAGCAAAGTCACGGCCCAGTCGCGTGCTGCTAGCGCTTGAGCCACCGCTAGGCCAGGGAAAAGGTGCCCGCCTGTGCCCCCGCACGCAATTACAGCCGACAGTTCTGCAGGCGCACTCAGCATCGGGTCAGCTCCGGTTCAGCAATCTCTTCGGGTTCGACACTGGGCGTGGCCGGGGCATCAGCGCGGAGCGCGTTCACCGCCACGTTCAACAGCAGGCCTATACTGCCAAGTGTGACAACCAGATTCGACCCACCGTAGCTGATCAGCGGCAATGGTAGGCCCTTGTTTGGCAGCGCGCTGGTCACCACGCCGATGTTGATCGCCGCTTGGAGCCCGATCCAAAACGTGATACCGAAAGCCAAAAGCATCCCGAAGGTGTCCTGGGCATGCCGGGCAATCGTCATTCCGCTTATGACCAGCACAACGAAGAGGATCAACACACCCATCGTTCCCACTAGCCCGGCTTCTTCGCCAATCACCGAAAGAATGAAGTCTGTGTGCGCCTCGGGCACAAACCCCTGCTTGTACACGCCATCGCCGATGCCCAGGCCTTTCCAGCCTCCGGACCCTATCGCAAGCTTTGCTTGGAACGCCTGGTAAGCTGGCCCATCAATGTTTTGAGTCTGGTTCCGCCAACCCTCGAAAATTCGCACCCTGCATTTCGGGTTGTGCCACATGAATACGCCCAGACATACAAGCACGCATAACGCGACGGGCGCAACGTGTAGGAGCCGTACCCCCGCGACCAGGAGGATAGCTCCACCTATCACCCCGATCAGGATGCCCGTTCCGAAGTCGGGTTCCACAAAGACCAGCCCGGCCACCAGGCCGATCATGATTCCGGGTACAATCAGCCCGCGCACAAACGAGCGCATCTGCCGCTGGTACCTGTCACCGTACCATGCGAGGGCAACTATAAGACCCAGCTTCGCAAGCTCCGACGGCTGGAACAGTGAAGTCGTGCCGAACCCGAACCAGCGCCGTGCATGGTTCCGTTCGACGCCGAAAGGCGACACTAAGACAAGCACGAGACACACCACTGCGGCCGCGAGCACCAGCCACCCGATTTTTTTCAATGCGGATTGCGGCACCGCCGCCGCTGCGACGCATACGCCAAGCCCAAGTACACTCCACAAGAGCTGCTTGGTGAAGTAGTACGCGTCCCACCGCACCACCGTTGCGCTGTACACCATAACAAGCCCGAACGACAGCAATACTGCCGCGGACACTGCCAGGGCCGTGAGCGCAACTCGCAGCTTTGTGTCAGGTTCGTACGGCACAACCCGAATCGGCTTGCTTGGCGCACACTGCGCGACTACTACGAAACCACTGCCGACCCCTGGGTAGGTTGAACACCCCCCGACGGGCGGCCGGGCACGACCTCGCCGCCTTGCGGCGCGGCTGCAGGCGCACCGGACTCAGCCGGGCGCGCCGGTATTCGCAGTTTATCCCCCACCTTGATCATGTCGGTCGTCAAATTATTGGCGCGGCGGATCGCGTTCACGGTCACGCCGAATTGCTTCGCTATTTTGCTCAACGTATCGCCTGACTTCACCACGTAGATTGTTTCCTGGCCGGCGGCCGGCGCCGCGCTCGGAGCAGCAGCGCTAACCGCACCGGTAGCCGTGCTCGGCGCAGGAATGAGTATCTTTTGGCCGGGCTTGAGCCGGCGCGGGTCAACGGTGGGATTCGCAGCTTCGATGGCCAGGTAGCTCACGCCGAACTTCTTACCTATGCTGTAAAACGTGTCACCTGGTTCGACCGTGTACTCTGTCGGTCCGGGGGCGCGCTCTGGCACTGGCTGCTGGACGGTTGGCGCAGGCGCCGTATCCGCGGGCACCGGGGTTGGCGCGGCAACATGCGCTGGCGCTGGCGCGCCGACAGGGCCTGGTGCGGGTGCACCGACTTGTGGCTCGGCGACAACCATGTTGGTCTGTTCGATCGGCGGCGGGACAAAGGCCGGCTGTTCGGTTTGCTGGACAGGCTCCTCGCGCTTGCAACCTAGAATCAGCAGCCCAAACAAAAATACTGTGTGCAAGCCGAACACAATGAACGCGGCCAGGCGCAACCGCGCGCGCGCCTCGTTCCGCGCATCCATCTTTTCCGTCACTTTGCTGTCGAAACTTGATTCGTTCATAAGCCTCAATTCCGTTCGTTAAACTCAGGTTTTACGAGGGGTACAAACAAATTATGCGGCGGGGTCGCCCCTCACCAAACTCCGACGCATACCTGTTCGGTCCAACACCAACATCTTGTTGTCAAAATTTGTTGCAGCCATACTAATTGATGCGCTGCGGGCTGTCACTACAACAAATTGCGCATCTTGGCGGCCACGCCAGCCCGCCCCGAACGTGTGGCGCGCAGCCTGCCCGGAAAGCACGTAAGCCGTTGCAAATCCGGGACTTACCTGATTTTTAGCGTGCTCAGGGCCACCAGCACGAAAAGCACGCAAAGGATGTAGAACCTGATGACCACTTGCGTCTCGTGCCAGTTTTTCTTCTCGAAATGATGGTGCAACGGCGACATTAGGAACAGCCGTTGCCCGGTCCCGTACCGCGCCTTGGTGTATTTGAAATACAGCACCTGTAAAATGACCGAGCCAGCCTCCATGACGAACACGCCGCCGGCAATTAACAGCACAAACGGTTGATGGATCAGCACAGCCATAATGCCGAGTGCTCCCCCCAGTGCCAGCGACCCGGTGTCGCCCATGAACACCTGAGCCGGATGACAGTTGTACCATAAGAAGCCCATTCCGGCGCCGATTAGGGCCGCGCAGAACACAGTCAGCTCGCCCGCGCCAGGCACGTATGGTATTTGCAGGTAAGAGGCGGTGCGGAAATTCCCAGCCAAGTATGTCATTGCAAGAAAGGCGAACGAAACAATTGTGGTACATCCAATGGCGAGCCCGTCGAGGCCGTCTGTCAAGTTCACTGCGTTCGAGCTCCCCACCACCGCTAGTACCGTGATGAGTATCCCGAGCGCGGCCACCCCTGTAGCGACCGGGTATTTGTAGAAAGGCACCATGATTTCCGACACAAGTTTGGTCGTTGCTGGCACAGCCCATAAGTACAGGCCGATAAAAAGCCCGAGCAACGTTTGCACGGTGAGTTTTACAAAAGTCGTCACACCCCTTGGATTTTCGCGCACCACCTTTTGATAATCGTCGCAGAAGCCGAGGGCCGCCAACACAACCACGGACAGCAGCGTGAGCTGGACCAGCGTGTTCCATTGTGCCCAGAGCAGGGTGGCAAGATTCATCGTGAACACGATCAGCAACCCGCCCATTGTCGGCGTGCCCTGCTTGCTCGTGCCCGAGCGTTTCAGGTCGCCGTGCGTTTCGGCCCGGTCGCGGTAACTCTGACCGAAGTAGTTCCGGAGCCATGCGATCATTTTCGGGCCGAGCCACCAGCTCAATACTAGGGCAGTGATGGCTGCGCCGGCGCTCCGCACCGTTATGTACCGGAACAGCCGCAGCGCTGATAGCCAGTCTGCCCAGATCGT
>JANWZY010000098.1 GCA_025061935.1 Verrucomicrobiia bacterium | reverse complement strand
CCCCAACCTCATCTCCAGTACCAGACCGAACCGAGGCCTAACTCACATCTCAGGCGTAACTGCAGTTAACGTAGGATTCACGCCTTGCCCGATTCGAACCGTTGCCCAACATTTGCGCATCTGAAGTGCGCACGTCACCGCGGCAAATCCGCCGAGGCACAGCCCAGCCCGGCACACACATCACCCCCGCGCATTTGCACGGCGGGCCCGCCGAAACAGTATTCGAGGTACGCACTTCTTGGAGCTTGCGCGGCACCGTGCCATTCCCGCTCGGTTTCGTGATTGAACGCGCGCAACTGCGCGTTATACTCTGAGGTCTTGCGTTGCCGGGTACGCCGGATGCGGCATGCCATGGCGCAGACGAGCTTATGCAAGTGCAAGTGCTAAAATCCAAGATTCATCGTGCATGCGTGACAGCATGCGACCCGAACTACGAGGGCAGCTTGAGCATAGACCAGGACCTGATGGACCTGGCAGGCTTGCTCCCGTACGAGCGCGTGCTGTGCGGAAACCTTACAAACGGCGAGCGGTTCGAGACATACGCGATTCCGGCGCCGCGCGGCTCGCGCACAATCGGACTTAACGGCGCAGCGGCGCTGCTCGGTAAGGTTGGGGACCGGATCATTATAATGAGCTTTGCCACAGTGGATGCTGCCAAAGCGAAGAACTGGGAACCGCGCTGCGTCGTCGTGGACGAAAAAAACGCAGTGATTAAAAGCCGTGGTGAGAGTGCGCACGGGCGCGGTGCAGCCAAGCAGAAACCAAAGCGTGCGCGCGCGCGCTGAAAAACGCTGCCAACCACGGAGTTGGCGTACACATAGACCTGATAAATGCAGTACACTGCCGGCGAAATAGCGAAGCTGCTAAATGCCCAGCTTGAGGGCGACAGCAGCGTGGTACTCAAAGGCGTGGCACCTGCTGATTCGGCAGGGCAAGGCGACCTTACGTTCGCCGAAAACGAGTCGTATTTCCGCCGCGCCGAGGCAAGCGCGGCCTCAGCCATACTGGTTGATGGCAACTACACTTCGGCCTCGAAAACGCTGCTCCGCGTGCCGAGCGCCCGCGTCGCATTCGCGAAAGCACTGCAGTTGTTTTACCCGGAAAAAAATTTCGCGCCCGGCGTGCATCCAACTGCCATAATTGCTCCTACGGCCAAGGTGGCGCCGAGCGCGTACATAGGGCCATATTGCGTGATCGGCGCAAACGTGCGGATCGGCGAGCGCTCGGTGCTCGAAGGCGCTGATTGGATAGGAGACGATTCACAGCTTGGCGACGAGGTGATGCTGTTCCCGAACGTGACAGTTTATCCAGGCACACGCATAGGGAACCGCGTGCGTGTCCACGCCGGCACAGTGATCGGCTCCGACGGGTTCGGTTACGTGCTCGACGGGGGTAAACACTTGAAGATCCCGCAGGTCGGGTACGTCGAGATCGGCGATGACGTCGAGATCGGCGCGAACGTGACAATAGACCGCGGCACGCTTGGGCCGACCAAGATCGGGCGCGGCACCAAGATCGACAACCTTGTCCAAATCGCGCATAACGTGAGCATAGGCGAAAACTGCATCGTCGTCGCGCAGGTGGGCATCGCCGGCAGTACTCAAATCGGCAACTACACAACCTTGGCCGGACAAGCAGGACTGGCCGGGCACCTCAAAATCGGCAACAACGTGGTTGTCGAAGCGCGCTCAGGGGTAATGCGCGACATTCCGGACGGCCAGCGCGTGCTCGGCGCGCCGGCAGTGCGCGACACAGACGCAAAGCGGCAGCTTGTTGCGCTACAGCATTTGCCGGAGCTGCTAAAGCGTGTTAGCGCGATCGAAAAGAAACTGGGATTAAGACCCGGCGCCGACCAACCGGACACGTAACCAACTGCCCATGCCGGATCACAGCTCCAGATCGCCACGATTTTGAACATTTCACGACTATGAAACGCACGTATCAACCCTCACGAATCAGGCGGAAACGTCAATACGGTTTCCTTGCCAGGCGCGCGACCAAAGGCGGACGCGAAATTTTGCGCAGGCGCAGACGCAAGGGCCGGAAACGGCTCACGCCGGTCTAATGCGCGAAAGGCGCCAAGCACCGGGGCGCTGGAGCATGGACACCGGCCAAAACAAGCGGCTGCGGTTGCCGGCACGAATGCGGCTGAGGTCCGGCACCGATTTCAAACGGATCAAGCTCGAAGGCCGCCGCGTCGCAACCGGATGTTTGGTGCTCAATTGGGTACATCCGGGGCCGGCCGGCTACACTAGATTCGCGGTCGTGGCAGGCAACAAACTGGGCAGTGCCGTGGTCCGGAACCGTGCGCGCAGACTTTTGCGCGAAGCGTTCCGGCTCCACCAGCACGAACTGGCCGCGCCTGTTGACCTATTGCTAGTGGCCAGGCCGAGCATCGTGGGCAAAAAATGTCCAGAGGTCGAACGCGACCTGCTCGCAGCGCTAAGCAAGGCCGGGCTGTTAAAAACGAACCTCGCAGCAGGTTTAAGTTGACGAGCGCGCTGGATCGGAGCGATAAAATACGGTCATGAAGGTGTTCAGGCACACTGCAATTGTTGTGCTGAGCGTTTATCGGTGGGTACTGTCCCCGATCAAAACCGCCATGTTCGGCCCGCTCGGCAGATGCAGATTTGTGCCCAGTTGCTCCGAATACAGCATCGAAGCTGTGCGCGTTCACGGACTGCTGCGCGGGCTGTGGCTCACTGCGCGGCGCATTTGCCGGTGCCACCCGCTCAACCCTGGCGGTTACGACCCGGTACCGCAACCGCAGCTTGACCAAGCCGCCCCGGCACAACCGCCGAGGCTCAAAAACGCGCAAATCATGACCTGACCCGGAAACAAAACAAATGGACCGCACCTCGGTAATCATACTTGCGATTTGCTTCGTGCTGTTCGTGCTCTGGTCGGTGCACATGCAGCGGTACTACTCACGCAGACCGGGGCCGACCAAACCTGTTGCGACAGCCACGACGAATGAATTCCAAACCAACGCGGCCGCAGCTCCAAAGCATGGCCATGCACTCAGGCCGGCGCATGCGCAAGAGCCATTTACATTCGTGCGGCCGAGTGCGACTGAGGAACTCGTCACGCTTACAAATGAGGTCGCACGGTACACATTCAGTTCACATGGCGGCGGACTGAAACTTGTGGAGCTGGTCCGGTACCCGCAAACAATCAGCGCGCGCAGCACCAAGCGCGGGCAGACCGCGCCAGAGTTCGCGTCGCTCAACACACGCGCGCCCGTACCGGTGCTAGCACTGCTCGGAGACACAGCGATACAAGGCGACGGCTTATTCAAGCTTGTGCGCACCGCTTCCGGCATCCATGCCGAGCAGGCGCACACCAACGGGCTGCTGATAGTGAAAAAATTCGAGCTTAGCTCGAATTATCTTCTCAAAGCGAGCATCGAACTCCACAACACGAGCACGCAATCGGTCACGTTGCCCCCACACCAGGTCGTCATCGGCACCGCCACTCCGATGGACCCCGACGACGACGGCACATACGTCAACCTGCTCTGGTACAACGGGTCGGAGGCCGAACAGATAGGTCAAGCATGGTTCGAGAACCGGTTCCTCGGCTGTTTCCCAGGCAAACCGAGGTTTGTGTACCGCGCCGGCCAGACAAACGTTGTGTGGGCATCAGTCAACAACCGGTTCTTCACGCTCGCAGCCATGCCGAAGACGCCCGCTCACGAGCTGGTGGCTGTGCCTGTGATATTGCCCCAACCAGACACCCATACGGGCAGCACCAAACCGGCCGCGCGCTCGAACCTCGGATACCAGGTCGCGCTGAACTATCCGGAATGCACGCTTGCCCCCAACCAAACCGTCAGCATCGAGTACCACTTGTTCGCCGGCCCGAAAGAATACCGCACACTCGCCCGCATCGGCGAACAGTTTAACAACGAACTTCAGGCTATCATGGGATTCGAGCGCGTGCTCGGCGGCAGGTTCACCGCATTCTTCGCCAAGCTTTTACTGGTCTCGATGAATGGGCTGCACGACTTGCTCAAACTCGGTTACGGGTGGGTTATCATCATAATCACATTCATCATCAAAATCCTTTTCTGGCCACTCACCTATGCCAGCATGCGCTCGATGCGCCGCATGCAGGCACTTCAACCACAGATAAAGGCGATCCAGGAGAAATACAAAGACGACCCGGCCAAGCTGAACCGGAAGCTGATGGAATTCTGGAAAGAGAACAAAGTGAACCCGTTTGGCGGGTGCCTGCCGATCCTGCTGCAAATGCCGGTGTTCATTGGCTTCTACATCATGATCCACAGCGCCATCGAGTTGCGCGGCGCACGGTTCCTGTGGGTCAACGACCTGTCGAAACCCGACACACTATTTGTAATCCCGGGGCTGAACTTCATCCCGTTCCTTAGCACGCCGGAAGGGCTGCCTTTCAACCTGCTTCCGCTACTAATGGTCGCCACCATGCTGTGGCAGTCACACATGACACCCGTCGCGCCAGGCATGGACCCGATGCAAGCGAAAATACTTCGATGGATGCCCTTGTTTTTCCTGCTCTTTCTTTACAACTTCTCGGCAGGCTTGACCCTGTACTGGACTGTGCAAAACCTGCTGAGCATCGCCCAAATGAAATTGACCAAGATTGAACTTCCCGCCCCCGCTGCGGCCGCTCCTGCGCCTGCGAAGCCGGCGCCACCAGGAAGGAAAAAATGAGTCAGACATGGCCCGCAAAACCGGTTTTGGCCTGTACACTAGATGAACCAGTCCCAAAAGTATCAACCCAAGCATCCTGACTACCATGGCAACGCAAGCAAAAGAAATCCTCGAAAAAATCCTGCAATTGCTCGGATTCGACGCCAAAGTTGAAGAACACAAACTCGAAGAAGGCGTGCTGCTTGACGTCCAATCCGAGGACGCCGGCAGGCTAATCGGTCGCGAAGGCAAAACGCTGGCGAACCTCCAATACATTGTCAACCGCATGCTTTACAGACTTGACCCCAACCTCCCGAAGGTAACCCTCGACGTAGCCGGGTACCGCGCACGTGCGCGTGAAGCGCTCGTCAAGAAAGCCAAAGAGGCCGCCGAACGAGTCCGGCGCTGGGGCGATGTCATCGAGCTGGAACCGATGAATGCGTTCGACAGGCGGATCGTCCACCAAGCACTCAAGGACGACCCGGACGTCGAAACGCACAGCGTCGAAGTCGAAGGCACCGACAAAAAGGCCGTCCTGCTCCGGCCGCGGCGTTGAAGCGTTACCAAGCCCAACCCCACCCCGACACACGCCGCGACCACGCGGCCAGTCGGCTCACCGCGCTGCATGCCGCCCCGCCCGCGCTCAGTACGAAGGCAAACGTGGATCTATTTCAGCTCTCCAAGCGTCAAGCCCGCCACGGACGCTCTTTACATGCACAAACCCGAGTGATCTCAACAGCGCTACGGCCTTGAGTGACCTCGAACCGGACTTGCACAACAGGTAAATGGTCCGGGCCGGATTCAACTCGCCCGCCCGCCGCGCCAACTCACCCAGCGGTATGTGAATTGTCCCGGGCAGGTGCGAAATTGCGTACTCGGCCGGCTCGCGAATATCAACCACCGTGATACCCGACCCCGGATTCATAAGCGCGCTCTTTAATTCGTGCACGCTCACTTCGTACGAATCCGCTCCCGACGACGCTTGGCTCGCGCGCAGACCACAAAATTGCTCGTAATCAACGAGCTGCTCGATGCTACGCTGCTTACCACATGCCGGGCATGCCGGGTCACGCCGGAGCCGCAACTCGCGCGCGCGCATCGTAAGCGCATCGAACACCAACAGCCGACCCAGCAGCAACTCACCACTCCCGATCAACAGTTTTAGCGCCTCACACGCCTGAATGCATCCTATCACGCCCGGCAACACGCCCAACACGCCGGCCTCTGCACAGCTCGGGACAGCTTCCGGTGGCGGGGGCTCGGGAAAGATGCAACGATAACACGGCCCGCCCAAATGCGGCGCCAACACGCTCGCCTGCCCCTCGAACCTAAAGACCGCGCCATATACCAGAGGTTTTTGCAAAATCACGCAGGCATCATTCAGCAGGTAACGCGTGGGCAGGTTGTCCGTGGCATCCACGACAACGTCGTAGCCGCTGATTATCTCCAGCGCGTTCGCGCTATTGAGCCGTACCGGGTGCGATACTATTTGCACGTCCGGGTTCAACCGCTCCAGTTTCTCTCGTGCAGACTCAGTTTTGGGCCTGCCTACGTCGGTTGTATCGTGAATCACCTGCCGCTGTAAATTCGGCAGCTCAACCACATCAGCGTCAACAATGCCGAGCTTGCCCACACCCGCAGCAGCCAGATACATCAGCACGGGCGAACCAAGCCCGCCAGCACCCACACACACCACGCTGCCGGCACAAATTTTCTTTTGCCCCGCCAACCCAAGTTCAGGTAATATCACCTGCCGCGCATAACGGCGTAACTGGTCTGTGGACAACTCCATAAACTTCTACAAAGCCATCAAACCAAAAACTTGTAGTTCAAAATAACCCCGAGACCACTTGAATCGCAAATGGTATCAAGGGAACCAAACACCAACAGAACTACATGCGCGCAGCAATACAGCTCGGAACCGATACGAGCCGAGACTCGGTTGCCCGACCCAAAACGCGTGGCGGAACAAATCCGCCGCCGAACCAGTCTCCGGCCAAGCTTGGCCATCGTGTTGGGCAGCGGTTTCGGCCAGGTCGCGTCAGCACTCGAAGTCGAGTGCAAAATCCCGTTCGAGGCTTTGGCCGGGTTCCCAAAGCCGACAGTAGCAGGTCATGCAGGAGCGGTATTGATCGGGCGGTTGGCAGGTGAACCTGTGCTGGTGCAGGCCGGGCGCAGCCACTACTACGAGGGATTCGCAATGCATGTCATAACGTTCCCGATCCGAGTATTCGCAGCATTCGGGATAAAGGCACTGCTCCTGACCAACGCGGCCGGCGGTATCAACCCCAAGTTGCGCGTGGGCGACTTCATGCTGGTGCGGGACCACATAAATTTCATGGGCGCGAATCCACTGCGCGGGCAATGCCACCCAGGATTGACCCAGTTCGTTGACTTGAGCCGTGCCTACGACGCGATGCTAAATAGGCTCCTGTCGGCTGCGGCGAGGGCCGCCAAGGTCACACTCAAGTCGGGGGTTTACATCGCGGTCTCCGGCCCAAGCTACGAAACGCCTGCCGAAATCAGGGCTTTTGCACGCCTGGGCGCCGACGCCGTCGGGATGAGTACCGTGCCGGAAGTAATTGTGGCAAAGCAATGCGGCCTGCGCGTGGCCGCAGTCTCGTGCATTACAAACCTGGCCGCCGGCAAGACAAAAAGCCCCGTTTCACATCAACACGTGCTGGACGTGGCCGCAACCGCTGGCCAAGCGGCGACGGCACTCCTGACAAATTTCGTGCGGCTGTACCATCACTCGGCGGAAAAACTAAGCGGGCAAAGGGACCGTGCATGAACTACTAGCCCCTAAAATTACGTGGATCTTCACCAGCCATTTCAGCCGCGCAACCTACCGCGGGATGCGATGAAAACTAAACTTGGCAGGTGTTTCTGCCGCCGGATCAAGTTCCACCATGTAGAACCCGCCGTCCTTCAATAGCTCGATCCCTGCCAGTGCCGGACAAAGCCGGAGGTTAAACTCGCGCCATAACCGCGCCTCGTTTAATGCGGTGCTGAAACGCTTCACCGAATGCCCCAAAAAGTTTATCCGGGGCATGCCAGCCAACAGCCGGCTTTTCCAAAGCACTAGCTCCGAGTGCAAGTGCCCGACGAAAGTGCACTCGACCATATCGAGCTTGGACCGCACAGCGTCTATCCGCCACAAGAACGGTAGCGCACTCGGGTCGTGGCAAAACAAAAGCACTTTGCGCCCCGCGCTCAAACCACCAAAAACTTCTTCCACTTGAGCCACATGCTGGCGCCGCAATTCGAACCACCCCACCTTCTCGGCCTCGAGCAGGTCCGGCTCGAACAGAGGCAGCGCCAACAGTGAAGACGCCACTCCGATTAGCACGTACTTACCAAGTTCAACCTGCCAAAAAGGGTTTATCCCCAGCGAGCTGGCGCGCTCAACACTGGCCAGACGCATGCCGCCGCGGTCGCCCGCCAAACTAATCTTGCCGAGGTCGTGGTCGCCTAACACCGCAAATACGTTCGGGCCGAAACGCGTACGAAGCTTCTCCAAACACTCGCGCACGCTCTGGAACGCCGCATCGTCGCTCAACCCGAGAAATGCCGAGTCGCATGCAAGGTCACCCAAGCAAATCACGTAATCTGCTGAGCCTGCCGCAGCCACGAACTTGTCCAGCAAGTAATTCAGACTCAGCGGGTCCCGAATCCAGACAAGGTTCCGGTACAGCTTCAATGCGGCCCGTTTTACCGGATTCCGCAGCCCGGCAAATTCGAATCCGTGCCCGCGCGCTTGCTCAGCCGCACTGGCGTAATGAATGTCGCTGACCACAGCCAACTTGTAAACCCAGGGCATGGCAATTACGCATACACGGCAACCGTCGGCCCGTCACGGCAAAACCCACAAACGCTCGACTTACCCGGACTGAATTAGTCCCCAACGACCCGTTCCCTGATAAACCCGCGCCGTAGGCAAAGTGTCCACAGCCAACCGTCGGCTGAGATCTGTGCAGATCATGGAGACCAAAAAGGCCGGGTTCCTCAACTTACATGGGTTGATGCCGGCGCTGAGACCCGAAGCTGCCCAAGATCCATGCCCCTTATTGCGCGCTACCTGCCCCTGGGCCTTCTGCGCGGAAACTCGTGCTTGCGTTTAGCAGCGCCTTTTGGGATTTTCTGCGCAAAGCAGATATGGCGCACGTCAAACTACACATCCCTGGTCCGGTCGAGGTGAGCGAAAAGACACTCCAAGCGTTTCGCTCGCCCATGATTGGTCACCGCAGTCAGGCGTTCAAAGACCTTTACGCGAGCATTCAGCCGAAACTGCAACAGTTGCTTTACACCAAGCAGCTCGTTTTCCTGAGCACCTCCTCGGCATGGGGCGTAATGGAAGGCGCCATCCGCAACCTTGTCGCCAAACGCGTCCTAAACTGCATGTGCGGCGCTTTCTCAGACAAATGGCACGATGTGTCGAAGCGCTGCGGCAAGGAAGCCGAACCGCTGCAGGTGCCGTGGGGCTCGCCCATCCGCGCCGAGGCAGTGGACAAAATGTTAGCTACGGGCCGGTTCGACGCCGTGACGTTCATACACAATGAAACTTCCACGGGCGTGATGAGCCCACTCGAGGAATTCGCCGCGCTGAAGAAAAAGTACCCGGACGTCATGTTCATCGTTGACTGCGTCAGCTCTCTTACGGCGGTTAAAGTCGAGTTCGACGCGCTCGGCGTGGACGTGGTCCTGGCCGGCACGCAGAAAGCACTGGCGCTGCCCCCGGGCATGACCATCTTCGTATGCTCGAAAGCGGCCTTGGAAAAAGCCGCCACAATGAAAGACCGCGGCTACTACTTCGACTTCGTCGAATTCCAAAAAAACGCCGAGCAAAACATGACGCCCAGTACCCCGAGCATCGGACACGTGTACGCGCTGGCGTCTAAGCTGGAGGAAATCTTTGCAGAAGGTTTGGAAGCTCGATATGCCCGGCACCGCAAAACGAACCAGATGATCCGTGACTGGGCGGCAAAACACGGGTTCACGCTCTTCCCCGAAAAAGGGTTCGAGTCAGTGACACTGACCTGCATCAACAACGGCGCCAAACCCGGGGGCCGCGTCATTGACGTGCCGAAATTCCAAAAGTTGGTCCGCGAACAGGGCTACCAAATCGACGGCGGCTACGGAAAAATCAAAGGCACCACATTCAGGATCTCAAACATGGGGGACGAAACCGAATCGAGCATAGCCCAACTCTGTGAGGCCCTAGACAAAGCAATGGCCCAACTATGATCCGAACCATTCGGCTATACAGGACACGGATCGTTCCCGGCCAAACGTAAACTGCTGAGCCCAAAAAACTTACCCGTTTGCCCCAGTGCATGCACCCAAGCTAAACACCGCTGCGTGACCGGCGAATTTTTTCCTTGTTTGGCATTGGATATGCAGAAGTATATTGACAGAGAGGTAAGCGCGACTAACATTGCGCCGCAG
>JANWZY010000097.1 GCA_025061935.1 Verrucomicrobiia bacterium | reverse complement strand
GTGAACTTATTGACATGCCCAAAATGTCTGTGGCTATGCATGGCCTGGTCTTTCAGTTTACTGAACAGGCGGGCGTCATAGCACGTTAATGTTAGGCGCGGACGCAGATGAAAAACGTCGTCCTGCTTGGTAGCACTGGATCAATCGGCGCAAGCACGATCAAGGTCGCAGAAGACCTGCAGGATCGCATCCGCTTAGTGGGCCTAGCGGCTGGTAACAACGCTGAGCTGCTGCTTGAACAGGCGCGCCGGTTCCGGCCAATTGCCATTTCGATAAACGATCCGAACAAAGCTCGGGCGCTTCAGTCCGCGCTTGGCTCCTTGTGCCAAGTGTTCTCAGGACAGGAGGGGTTGATCCGGTTGGCGACGCTACCGGCGGCCCACATCGTACTGATCGCAATTGTGGGCACTGCAGGCCTGCAGCCCGCATTGGCCGCCATTCGCGCAGGCAAAGACATAGCGATAGCGTCCAAGGAAATACTTGTCATGGCAGGCGAGATAGTCATGAGCGAGGCGCGCAAGCACGGGGTGCGCGTGCTCGCAGTGGACAGTGAACACTCGGCCGTGTTCCAATGCATTGACGGGCGGCCGATAGATTCGGTGAAAAAAATATGGCTGACCGCCTCGGGCGGCCCGTTCCGTACCACGCCCAAGGAAGAATTTGCGAACATCACTGTCGAACGCGCGCTCCAACACCCCTGCTGGGTCATGGGCCGAAAAATCACCATAGACTCGGCCACGTTGTTCAACAAAGGCCTCGAAATGATCGAAGCGCGGTGGCTGTTCGACATCGGAATTGACCGCGTGGACGTGCTGGTCCATCCGCAAAGTGTTGTGCATTCGCTCGTCGAGTTTGTTGACGGCTCGATCCTCGCCCAACTTTCGACCCCGGACATGTGCCTGCCGATCCAGTTCGCGCTCACGTACCCGGAACGTGTGCCGAGCACGCGCGTGCAGACAGATCTGGCGAAGTTGGGATGCCTGACGTTTGAGCAACCTGACCTCGAACGGTTCCCGTCGCTAATTTTGGCTCGGCGTGCAGGTGAAACGGGGGGCACTTTGCCAGCGGTACTCAACGCTGCTAATGAAGTGGCTGTGGAAGCTTTTCTCCAGGAGCGCATTAGTTTTCTTCAGATCACCGATATCGTGCGCATAGTGATGGCCAGGCACGAGGTCACGCAGCATCCAACGTTGGAGCAGATCCTGTCGGCTGACGCATGGGCACGCGCCGAGGCAACCCGATTGATCGAAGAGCGCAGGTTCACCTAGTCAGTGCAGTTCGCGTTACCAGACGCCGTAGGTCTGGCAAACGAGGATAAACTTTCTTCTGAGCCTCGCCCCACACAGCTCCGAAAACTTTCAGGCAAAGTGTGGCCACACAGATCATCTTAGGCGACGAGCACACGGCGCAACCGTAGCGCTACAAAAGCGAAGCCGGTTGAAATCGCACTACAGTTTACCACCGACCTCCTTATGCGCCGCGGCAGCAGTTGGCCAAGGATAGCTCGGCGCGCCGCACTTCGAGCCTCTCAGTACCGAATGCGGGAAGCCTGAGTCAGAACGCGTTCCGGGCAGCAGCTCAAATTGGCCCTGTGCCGTGTTTCGTTGCGTGGTGGCACGCATGCGGTATATTGACAGCGCCCTGACCGGTTCAGGGCTCAAAGCATGACTATACTGAATGCTATTTACGTAGCCGCGGCAGTGATCGCACTGTTCGGCGCCGCGATTTTTGTGCACGAGTTCGGGCATTTCATTGCCGCGCGGTTGTGCGGGATGAAGGTCGAGGCGTTTGCAATTGGCTTCGGCCCGAAACTGGTCAAATGGGTCCGCGCCGGCGTCGAGTACTCGATCAGGTTATTTCCCGCAGGCGGGTTCGTCAGGTTACCGCAGATGGGGCCAATCGCCGCTTTTGAAGGGAGTTCTGATTCGGCTGGGCATATGCCGCCCGCGCCCGCGCTGGCGAAAATAATCGTCTCGTTAGCTGGCCCGGCAATGAATCTCGTCTTCGCTTTTGTGGTCGGGACAGTGGTGTGGATTGTCGGCCTGCCCGAAGCGGTCAATCCGCCAATAATTGGGTACGTCGAGCCGGAAAGCGAAGAAGCGCGCCTTGGCATCATGCCGGGCGACAAAATCGTCATGGTTGACGGCCGCAAAGTGCACTCATGGCAAGAGGTGCACGAAGTGACCGCGCTCGCACGTACGAACATTCTGCCGGTGGTAATCGAGCGGGCAGGTGTTCAGACCACGTACCACCTGAGAGCAGTGTACAACGAAACCATAGGCCTGAAGCTTTTGCAGCTTGAGCCGAGTGACCATCCTGAAATCCTCGAGGTGAAACCCAACTCCGCTGCCGAAGCCGCTGGGTTGAAGGTAGGGGATAAGGTCTTGGCATTTGCTGGTGTACCCATTGCCGGGCGCGAGCAATTGGTGAAGTTGATCGAGCAGCGGCCAGACCAACCGACAGAAATTAAAATTGAGCGCGACAATAAGAAGCTAATGTTGGTCGTAAAGCCGATTCGCGACCCCGTGTCGGGCAAAGGCCGTCTAGGCGTGTTGCTCGGACCAAGCACTACCCAAGTATATGTCCTGAAACGGCCTGGCCCTGCGCCATGGATCCAACTCCGAGACTCGCTGGGCATGACGCTAAGGGTCCTGGGCGCGCTGATCCACTCGAAGCAGACGGGGGTCGGGCCCAGCGACTTGAGCGGACCGGTAGGCATCATCGCTGTGCTCGCAGCCCAGGTTAACACAGACTTGAGATTGGCCCTGCGGTTCTTCGTGCTGTTGAGTGCAGGCTTGGCAGTGATCAATCTGCTTCCTTTGCCGGTACTGGACGGGGGCCACATACTTTTCGCGCTCGTCGAGAAACTGCGGGGCAGACCGTTGAATGCAAAGTTCGTCGAGTACACTTACACCGCTTTTGCAGCCTTGCTGATCGGGTTCATGCTTTACGTGACGGTGTTCGATTTCAAGCGGCTGCCTCTCTTCGGGTCATGGCTCAAGACGAAGGCGAAGATTGAACAGGCCGAACCCGCGCCACCGAAGTAACATGCCCGCACGGTACTGCGAGTCCATGTACTGCTACCGGCGGCGCGACACGCGCCCGGTCGTGATCGGGAACCCGGATCAAGGCGGGGTGATCGTCGGCGGTGATGCGCCGGTGGTAATCCAATCGATGCTCACCTGCGACACGTTGGACACGGAGGCGTGCGTGCGGCAAACGCTCGAGCTGGTTGCAGCCGGGTGCCAAATGGTGCGGCTGACGGTTCAGACAGTGCGGCACGCGTCGAACCTGGCCAACATTGCCGCCGAGCTGCGCAAGCGCGGCTGCAACGTGCCGCTGGTCGCAGACGTGCATTTCAAGCCCGAGATAGCACTCGAAGCGGTCAAATGGGTCGAGGCCATCCGCATTAACCCCGGCAACTATGCCGACCGGAAAAAGTTCGTCGTCAAAGAGTACTCAGACGCCGAGTACGCAGCAGAGCTTGCGCGGGTCGAGCAGGCCTTCGAACCGCTCGTGCTCGAGTGCAAGCGGCTCGGACGCGCGCTCCGAATCGGTGTCAACCACGGCTCGCTCTCGGATCGGATCACGAACAGGTACGGCAACACGCCGCTCGGCATGGTCGAGAGCGCACTCGAATTCGCGCGCGTGTGCCGCAAGCACGACTTCCATAACTTCAAGTTTTCGCTCAAGGCGTCGAATCCGAAGGTGATGATCCAGAGCTACCGCCTGTTGGTCGCGCGCCTGAACGAACTTGGGCCGGATTGGAACTACCCCCTACATCTCGGTGTCACAGAAGCGGGCGAAGGCGAAGACGCCAGGATTAAGAGCGCGATCGGCATCGGATCGCTGCTGTGCGACGGACTCGGCGACACGATCCGGGTCTCGTTGGCCGAGCCGTCCGTGAATGAAATCGAGGTGTGCCGAGATTTGCTCGCACAAATCCCAGTTTTGACCGGCTCCGAGCAATTATTCGGTTCAACGGTTCCGCGCCTGGACGATTTGCCCCCACCGTTCGACCCGTTCAGCTATCGGAGGCGGCCAACGACAGAAATTACACTTGCACCGGGCATCAGTTGCGGCGGGCAACAGCCCGTGCGCGTGGTAGTGCCGCGCGCGACCTACAACGAGCTGGCCGGAGCTTACGACCAAAACGGCGAGGTACGGCCCGAAGCTGTTTACGAAGAGCTATCAGTCGCTGAAGTTGATCCTGCAGACGAGTTCATTTCTCCTGCGCCGCACCAACTTGTGACGGTCAAGGACGGCGTTGCGTTGCCCCCAATTGCAGCATTTCGGCTGTTGGCCGCGCGCCTCGCACAGCGTGGCCTGGCCAATCCGATCCTGCTGAAGGATTGCCTTGCGCCACCGGAGCCGCCCCTGAAGCCAAAAATCGCGCTGCTACGGGCCGCGATCGTGCTCGGGTCGCTGCTTGTGGACGGCATAGGCGACGCCGTCATGGTCCGCGCCGAGCATGACCCGCGCCGCGCGCTCAAACTCGCCTACGACATTTTGCAGGCCGCAGGATGCAGAACGTTCAAGGCCGAGTTCATTGCGTGCCCGTCGTGTGGGCGCACGTTGTTCGACCTGCAGACCGTCACCGCCAGGATCAAAGCGCGCACGCAACATCTGAAAGGCGTTAAAATTGCCATCATGGGCTGCATTGTGAACGGCCCCGGTGAAATGGCCGACGCAGATTTCGGTTATGTGGGTGGCGCGCCAGGCAAGGTGAACCTGTACGTCGGCAAAACGCCGGTCCGATTCAACGTGCCCGAAGCCGAGGCCGTGGACGCGCTCGTCGAGCTGATTCGTCAACACGGCCGATGGACTGACCCGGGCACCGAGCGCAACGGATAGCCGAGATTACGGGCAACCGCAACCGCGAACCGCATGCGCGGCTGGGGTGCGGCAGCAGGCCCGGAAAATTGTTCGGCTTGTTCGGCGCAGTTCACACTCCCACGGGATAACCGGTTTGTTGACAACATAGGCCAATACCGGTTAAATCCCCCACGTTGAACCTGCAAACCAAACCGATATGACACTCAGACTAAGCCTTGCAATTGTCGGACTGGGACTGGCCCCAATTGCCCTAGCCGCACCGTTCACACCGGGGAACTTGGTCATCTATCGCGTCGGCGACGGCGTCAATATGCTTACCAACCGCGGCAACCCGGTGTTCCTGGACGAATACACCACCAACGGTGTGCTGGTGCAATCAATCATGCTCCCGACCAATGCGGTTGACGGCGGGTACCCGTTGATTGCAAGCGGCACTGCGACTTCAGAAGGCCTGCTCACGCGCTCGGCGGACGGCCGGTACCTGGTTTTTATGGGTTACGGAACAAACTTGGGTGGAGCATCGATTTTGTCTGACAGCACATCAACAGCAATTCCGCGAGTAATCGGGCGCGTTGATTACCTTGGCACGGTTAACACAACGACCGCACTCACGAATTTCGCCTCGGGCAACAACCCCCGCAGCGCGGCAACAGATAACGGCACGAATTTCTGGGTCGGCGGGGCGGGAACTGTTGCAGCCGCGCCCGGCGGCATCGCGTTCGCAACGTTGGGCACAAACAGAGCCGTTGTGGTAAGCACGAACCCGGTGAGCAACATTCGCCAAGTGGCTATCTTCGACGGCCAATTGTATGCCAGCACCGCCTCAGGCACCGCATTTCGCATCGGCAAAGTCGGGACCGGCCTCCCCATAGGCGACTCGGTCGTGGTCACGCCGCTACCGGGAATTCCGACCAACGCCGGCAGCCCGTACGCGTTCGTTTTATTAAACCTTACAGGCGGGGCCGAGCCGGACACGCTTTACGTGGCTGACGACACGTTCAACACGATCATCAAGTTTTCACGAGTCGGCGGTGTCTGGGTCTCAAACGGCGCAATAGCAGCAAGCGGCGTGCGCGGGTTAACGGCCACAGTCTCAGTAACGGGCGCAGCTACAAACGTCCATCTGTACGCGACGACGGGCGCTGGAACCGCTGCAGGCGGGGGATCGCTCTATGCTGCGGTTGATGCGGCCGGGTACAATGCACCGCCAAGCGTGACCAACGCGACTGTCATTGCGACTGCGGCGGCAAGGACAGCGTTCCGCGGTATTGCGTTTGCCCCAATCGGCCCGACTATGCCACCACCCCTGGAACCGCCACAAGTCATTGGCCTGACCATCACGAACTACGACGTGACATTGATTTGGGCTGCGCAACCGGGTACGACGAACTTCGTCCAAGCCGCGAGCACACCGGATGGCAGTGTTGTCCCAGCCGCGTTCGCAGACATAAGCGGGCCGATTGAAATCGTTGGCGCCGGGCAGGTGATCACGAACTGGACCGAGCCAGATGGGGCCACGAACCAGCCTGCGCGTTACTACCGCATCCGCGCAATAAGATAATCGGAGCTTTCAAATCCAAATTCATTGAGGAACGCCTCGGCAGGCGCGGCAATGCGCACAGGCCGTTTCGTGAATGGGTCAGTGTAAGAGAGTTCAATTGCGCGTAGCCCGAGCGGAAATTGGTGCGAGCCGGGGCTAGGCCGCCGGCCGCCGTACAAATTATCTCCAAGCACGGGCAGGCCGCTGGCAGCCAAATGCACCCGAATCTGGTGCGTGCGGCCAGTCACTGGCTCGGCCTCGAGCAATGAAATTTGGCCACACGCCGCGTCTTCGCGAGATTTGATCAACCGGAACCTGGTCTCCGCCTCCAAACCATGCCGCGGGTCAACCCTCACTCGGCCTGTCGTGGCTATACCATCTAGAAGCTTGAGCGTGCAAACCCAAACCTGCTCGCGGGGCACACCGCGCACAACTGCCAGATAGAGTTTCCTGACCTTCCGCAGCTCGAACAGCCGGCTGAACGGCTCGATCGCGCCTTGGCTCTTGACGCAGAGCAACACCCCGCTCGTGTCGGCATCGAGCCTGTGCACGTACCGCAAAAATTTCAGGTTCCGGCATTTGGCCCAAAACGCGCCCGCTGCAATTGCTGCTTCGATTTCGGCCTGCAAGTTCCGCGCCGTATGCCGCCAGTGCGCCGGCACAACAAGCCAGCCGACCGGCTTGTCAATCGCAATAACCGACCTGTCCTCGTACAGGATCGGGACGCGGATAACCCTGTCTGCCCGCCCCAGCTCGATGTAACTTGTCTTCGCCACCGACTCAACCCTGCGCCAATGCGCCCGCCAAAAACTCGGCCATGTGCACCGGACGCCTGCCCGTCAAATGCGCAATCTGCTGTCGGCAGCTTGTGCCCGACACGATCAACACAGCCTCGCGCGGCAACTGACTAATCTGCGCGACCAGTGCCTCCGCTACTTTGACCGAAAGCGCATACTTCGACTCGAGCATGCCGAACGCGCCGGCCATGCCGCAGCAACCCGCCTCGAGCAAGCGCACCTGCGCGCCTGGCACGCGCCGCGCCAACTCGAGCGATACACCTGCACCCGCCAACGCCTTAGCATGGCAATGCACGTGAATGGCTACTGGGACAGGCTTTTCAGTGAACCTGAGCGTGCCCGGCGCGCTTCGCAAAAGCTCAGCGATGAACTGCTCGAACATGACGCATCGCCTCGCTACCTCATCTGCGCCGGGCAATCCTAGCTCGCGATAGTCCTGCGCGAACATTGCCCAGCAGGACGGTTCCAGAAACACCACGGGCGTATCAGGATTCAGCCCGGCACGGCCCGCGCGGCGGTTGGGTCTTCCCAACCCGAGCATTTCGCGCAGCAGCGTGAGATTGTGCTGCCCAAGCCGCCGCGCGCGGTCCAGATCGCCTTGACTAAACGCGGGTCTGCCGCAGCATTTCCGGCCTTCGGGTAGAACAACGTCGAACCCTGCCGCCTCAAGCACGCGCACAGCAGCTTTGCCGATGTACGGTTCGTGATACCGCACAAATGTGTCGTCCCAAAGAATGACTTTGCTACGAGCCGCGCCATTACCCTCGGGGCGTTTTGCAAACCACCGGTCGAACCGCTCGGTTGCGTACTTCGGCAATGGCCGGTTCGGCGCCAGGCCGAGAACCTTTCCAATCATGCGCCGCGCCCAGTCCTGTTCCAACAGCCTGTTCGCAATTCCGGGGGCAAGGCACCCGAGCCGCCCGAGCAGGTCCGGCCTGCTGAAGACCCACCCGCGCAGGCCAAGCCCGTAATGCACGCGCCGCGCATTCAGCAGTTCGGCTTTGAGCAGCGCCATGTCCACATTCGACGGACACTCGACCGCGCACGCTTTGCACGAGAGGCAAGACCCGAGCACAGACTCAAGCTCGTACGCGCGCAACGGCTCGCAATGCTCAAGCCCGCGCAACTCGAGCGCGGCCCGAATTATGTTTGCGCGGCCGCGCGTTGACATTGCCTCGTCGTGAGTTGCGATGTAGGTCGGGCACATGCTCGGCGTTTCCTTCACGCATGCGCCGCAGCCATTGCATTGGTCGAGGTTCGCGCTGAACGAGCCGTCGCGCTGGGCGAACTTCAGCACAGGCTCGAAGGGTAGGGGAAGCTCGCGCACCAAATGCGTCCGCAGATCCCGGTCAATCCGGTGTTGCCCGTCGCTGAGGACCTTGCCCGGATTCAGCACATTTGCGGGGTCGAATGTCCGCTTGATCTCGCGCAGCACGGCCATCAGCTCCGGCCCAAGGTGCGCCTCGAGGAACTCAGCACGTGATAACCCGAGTCCGTGCTCACCTGCGAGCGAACCTTTGAACTGACGCAGCAGCTCCGACACCTCGGCCACAAGCGCGCGGTACATTTCCGGCCCGCCAGGCTCGTGCAACGCGATTACTGGCCGGACGTGTAGCAGCCCACCCCCTACATGACCATAAAACGACGCACGCAAGCCGTGCTTCCCCAACACCTTCTGCAGACCCGACACGTACTCGCACAACTGCCCCGGGCGCACGGCAAGATCGGCTATGCCCTCCAGCGGCTTGGCCTTGCCCGGGCAACTCGTCAGCAGCGAAAGCCCGTATTTCCGCAGCGCCCAGATCATCTCCTGCTGCGCAGGGTCGGGCACCAGCCTGGTCCGCAGTCCGAGCCGTTTCGACTCGAGCGCTGCAAGCTTGTCCTGCACCTCACTGGCATTCCCGAAAAACTCGATCACCAACACGGATTCGGCAGGTTTCGTGTCCAGCTCGAGCAGCTCGCGCGCAGGCCTGAACTGCGGCGAACCGATCGCTTGATCGAGCAGCATACGGTCAATGTGCTCGACGGCCGCAGGTTGCAGGTCAAGCAGCTCGGCCGCCGCTTGCATCGCGTCCCTGACCGATGCGAAGAATACAAGCCCGAGCGCTTTCGCGCGCGGCAGCGGCACGAGCTTGATCTCCGCCGACACGACCGCGGCCAAAGTACCCTCACTCCCGCAAATCAGCTCGACCAAGTTCTCTGGTCTTTCCAAAAACCGGCTTAAAGCGTATCCATGCCACCGCTTGACAAGCCCGGGGGGCATCCGCTCGCGAATCTGCGCCGCATGCGCTTTAACAAGCTTTGCCAGACGCTCACGTTCCGGTTCCAGCGCGGCGCTGCCGGGGCCGAGCGTGACAACACGCCCATCCGCCAGCACAGCCTCAATTGAAACCACGTGATCTGAAGTCAGCCCGTAAACCTGCACGCGCGCGCCGGACGAATTGTTGGCTATCATCCCACCAAATGTGGCGCGTGAGCTGGTCGCCACATCCGGACCGAACATAAGCCCGTACCGCGCCACGAACCGATTAAGCGTATCGAGCACCACACCGGCGCCGACACGCACGGTGCACGCTTCGAGATTGAGACCGGTGATTTCGCGATTGTACCGCGAGAAATCAACGACGACGCCACGGCCAATCGCGCCACCGGCTAACCCTGTGCCGGCGCCGCGAGGTATCACAGCCAGACCGGAATCCGCCGCTGCACGAATCAACGATGCCGCTTGCGCCGCACCGCGCGGGAACGCGACTGCCACAGGCTCAATTTGATAAATCGAGGCGTCAGTCGCGTACAACTGGCGCGTCAAATTATCAAACGCGACCTCGCATCCTGCAGCCTCAAGCGCGCGTCGTTGCTTGCTCGACAGCATATGCATTTCAAATTCGCGTAAACCTAATGTCACTCGGGTCTGCTTACAACATTGAACCACAGATTTGAATCTGAGTTGTCCAGCGCGCTGGTTCATTAAGATTCCGGACGTCCTAAAAAGTTGCCGATTCGCTCCCAAG
>JANWZY010000096.1 GCA_025061935.1 Verrucomicrobiia bacterium | reverse complement strand
CCCGCCTGCGCAGCGCGGGCTTCGCATCATCATGTTCCAGTAATCTTCGATGCCTGCGCCGGCGCCGCCGTCGAACATGCCGTGTAAAAACTCGGTTGGCATGTATATCCACCTGCTCGGGAGGTTAGTGTCCAGCAGCTCTTCCCGGTATTGTGGGTGGTAGTAAACTGGTTTACCCGCGGCTGCCAGTTTAGCGTTTTCGTATGCGAGGTAATGCGCAGTGTTGATCCCGTTGAACGGCTCCCATGGGTGCAGCACGCGTCGGTTCTGGATATCGAACTGGGCGAAAACGGAGTCGAGATTCGTATTGAACCCGCCCTCGTTGCCATTGCACCAAAATAAGATGCAAGGGTGATTTACGTCTCGCGTGACCATTTCTTCTACCAGCTTGCGGCCTGCGTCGTTATCGTAGTGGTTGTGCCATCCGGCCAGCTCGTTGAGCACGTACAGTCCCAGTTCATCGCATAGATCGAGGAACTCCGCGTCTGGTGGATAATGCGACATCCGCACTGCGTTGCCGTTCATTTCTTTGATTGTGTGGATGTCGAGCCTGTGGACGGTCTCGCTCAGGCACCGGCCGGACTCGGGCCAGAAGGAGTGGCGATTTACGCCTTTCAACATAATCTTGCGGCCGTTCACGTATATGCCGTCGGCGTCGCGGACCTCGACCGTCCTGAACCCGAACCGTTCGGTATGCCGGTGCAACAATTCGTTGCCGTGCTTGAGCCGGACTTCGACCTTATAAAGGTTCGGCGTTTCGGCTGTCCATGTGCGCGGTGCTGGCACCTTTGTCCGAAGTCGTGCCTTGAGGCGGTCCAGGTCTTGTTGGCGCGGGCCGTGCGTATCGAGCTCTGTCAAGAACGGTTTCCCGACAGGCGTGCCGTCCGGCGTTGTGATTTGTGCCTCGATAGTCATCTCGGCATCCGCGTGGGTGACGCCGCGCACGTACACGTCCATTGTGAATTCGCCGTCATGGCGCGCGTTGATTGCCACGCGCTCGATGAACTGCGGTGGTGTAACCTCCAGGTAGACAGGTCTGTAAATGCCACCGAATAGCCAGTAATCAGCCATGCGTTCGGCGCGGTTCACGGATTCGTTGGCCGAATGCTTGGCGACTGTGACCTCGAGCAGGTTGGTTTCACCCAGCTTGAGTAGCCGGGTTACTTCGTACTTGAATCTGTAAAACCCGCCTTGATGGACTGGCCCCACGGGCATGCTATTTAAGCGGGCCTCGGTGTCGGTCATAACGCCCTCGAAGACGAGGAATATCCGCCGGCCTGCCAACTCCGTCGGCACGTAGAAATGTAGCCGGTACAGACCTTTCTCGGTTTTGGCCTCAGGTGAGTCTTTTCTGTAATTAAGCGTGCCGAAACCGTGCATTTCCCAGTGTGATGGCACCGGTAGGTTAGTCCAGAATCCGGATTTGGCTCCCGCAGTGCACATGAATTCCCACGGCACAGCGTCGTCCTTGCTGCGTCCGGACAAATACATACGCTTGGTCTCGTACTCGGACGCTGCGCGCAGGCACACTGCCCATGCGAGCGCCGCGGCGCCGGCCAGCATGCGCAATTGCAAGCAACTCATCGGACCTGAGTTTACGTGGTTGCGCTGCGGCTTGCGATTCTATTTTCAAATTGTGGCGTCTCGTGGCACAACGTAGGATGCGCGGCCACGCGATGGTTGTAGCGAGGTTGCATGAGGCCGAGAATATCGAAAAAGCTCGAGGAACTGCTTTGCACCAAATCGCCGGTGCGCGAAATAATGGACTTGGCCAGCCCTGAGTTTTTCAAGCGGGTGGGGTTGGACCCGGTGCAAGTCATCTCGTTTTCTGGCGGGTGGGTTAATCACGATTCCCCGGCGGAGTTGCGCCAGGCATACGCAGAAATAGCGCTTGATCCGCGTCGGTTCCATGCTAGCGGCGCGTATTCGCCTACGATTGGGACTCCTGAGTGCAGAGCTGCTATTGCTGAATACGAGAAGCACTTGTTCGGGCACGATATGCAGTTGGGGCCGGAAAATATTGCCATAGGCGCGAACTCAACGCAGCTCACGTTGAGCCTGATGCAACTTATACTAAGCCCGGGCGAGAAACTGTTATTGCCGGATCCGGCCTATTGCAATTACCCTGCGCAGGCCGCTGCAGTAGGCGGCGTGCAGATTGTCCGGTTCCCACTACTTGACCCGGTCCAATGGCGGTATGTCGCGGATGAAAGAGCCGATGAGTTCGCAAGGTTTATCCTTGCGGAAAAGCCCAAAATGATTTTGCTGTGCGCGCCGGATAACCCGACGTCGCAGGTACCCTCGACGCGATTTGTCAAAGCCGCTTTGGATGCCGCTGTTGAAGTGGGCGCGTTACTTGTGATTGATTTTGCGTACAAGGAGATCGTTTGGGGCGCTCGGTACCCGGAATATTTCGGGTGGGGGCCCACGGACAATTTTGTCACGATTCATTCCAACTCGAAGTGGTGTCGCGGCCTTGGCAGAAGGCTCGGTTGGATCCAGGCGCCGCCGGAGATTATCGAGGCGCTGGAAGCTGCGCAGGCGGCGAATATCCTATGCCCGGATACACTGCACCAAATGGCGCTCGCTGATTACATCCGAAGGGGAATCGCAGCGGACAGCATTAAACCGTACGTCATGCAGATGATAGCGCGGTATGAAGCGGTTGCGCGCTTCACGGTTGAGGCGGTGCATAAACATCTCGGCGTGCCGTGCATCGAGCCGCAGGGCGGGCTTTACACGGTGGTGAGGGTCGGCATGGACAGTTCAGAGTTCGCGCGGCGTGCGCTCGAAAACGCGGGTGTGGTGGTCGTGCCTGGCTGGGGATTTGGAGACACGCTCAAGCACGGGGTTCGTCTCTCGTATGGCCCGCTTGTAAACGATTTGGAAAAGATTGATCTGGGTGTGCGTCGGCTCAGTAGAGTGTTGGCAGCACGTTAAACTGGCTTTGGGGGTTGAGGCAGGGATTGCGCTGGGTATTGTGCGCATGCGGGCAGAAGCCGAGTGCTGTGCAACCGTCCGCGCTTTCATTGGCTTGTATTTTGCACGAAACAAGCAATGTGTTTTCGAATGCACAATGGTTGCTTGCCGGGCTGCAATCCTTTTTTCGGAGATTATTGATCAACCCACGTGCCTGCCGCGCTTTAACAAATGGCCCAAGAGATCGGTTGCGAGCCAAGTGCGTTCCATGCTCAGATTGACTGGCTGGAACAGCCTTAAATTCAGCATGTGTCAGGTGATCTCGATGTGGCCCGTGTAATGCTCGTGATTTGTGAGATTGGCCTGGTCGCGATTGACTACGGGCGTTTTGTGTGGTGACGGAGTATTTTGGCTTCCACATCAGGATTATGTTCGAGTTCGAGCGATTTGCGCCATGCCCCGATCGCCTTTTCGTACTGGTTAAGCGCTGCGTAGATATCCCCCAGATGGTCGAGAATGACCGGGTCGGGTTTTTCAGATAGTTCCGCCGCACGTAGGATGTGTTTGAGGGCTTGGCGCACTTTGCCCTGTTTGAACATGACCCATCCGAGGCTGTCCAGGTAGGCAGCGTTGGTCGGGTCAAGCTTGACTGCGCGTTGGATCAGCGCGTGCGCCTGGCGCAGGTTGATCCCGCGCTCGGCCCACATGTAGCCGAGGTAATTAAGGGCTTCGTGGAAATCCGGCGCTACGGCCAGCGCAGTTTTGAAACATTCCGCTGCTAGTTCGATTTGGCCTGTGCGCTCGTAGGCCGCCCCGAGCTGGAAGTAGAGCATCGCGTTGGTTGCATTTGGGTTCGTCGTTTTGGATAGTCGCTCGGCGATTTTGTAGTGGTGAATAGCGTTTGTGTAGTCCTTCTTTTGCGCATAAGCCAGGCCTGCGAAGTATGCGATTGCAAACTTCTCGCCGAACTTGGTCCGTGCTTTGTCGAGCGTTTCGATTGCAGCATCGGGCCGGTTTGCGGTCAACTGTGCGCGCGCAAGCTCGACGTATGCCTGCATGAAATCGGGCGCGACCGAAATCGCCTTGTTGAAATATTCGGCCGCTTGAGCGGGCTTGTTGTCTTGTAAGGCGATGATGCCGAGCCAGAACCGTGGCGCGGGATCAACAGGTTGCTCGTGTGCGACTGCTTCGAGCAGGGTTACAGCTTCAGCACTGTTGCCTATGCGCAGGTGTTGTTCGGCCATTTTGACCCGGAGACTGTTGCGCAGACCTGGGAATTCCCTGTAAAACTCGAACAGATTTGTGTACAGTGCCAGCGCGCGCTGCGGTTCGTCCAAGCGAGCGAACCCGTCCGCTATTTTGAGCTTAGTGTGGGGATTTACGGGGTTCAATGCGGCGGCCTGGTCAAGCACTGTCAACGCTGCGGTGCGGGCTTGTGTGGCCATGCGGGGGTATTGTTGCGCATAAACAAGGCACAATTCAGCCAGCTCGATTTGGAATTCGGGTTTTTTCGGTTCCCGCTCCAACGCGCGATTTAGCACGCGCCACGCGCGCGCCGGCTGTTTCTCGCGCAGGAGCAGCAGAAACAAGTTGCGCGTGGCCGTAATCGAGTCCGGGGCCAGTGCGAGCGCGCGGCGGTACGATTTTTCTGCGAGATCGAGTTTCCCTAGGCTGGCGTAAGTCGAGCCGAGTTGAGTGTACACCTCGGCCGAGGCTGTGCCTGCGGCGACGGCGTTGGTAAGGAGTTGAAGCGCTTTAAGCGGTTGCTCGCGCTGGGCATATTGCTGCGCGACTTCGAGTACAAGCGCTTCATTGGCTGGGTCGAGCAACGCTGCCTGGGCGAAATGTTCAAGTGCACCCTCGGGATCGTCCTGGAATCTAAGCAGGGCGCCGGTGGCGAAGTGCGCGTATGCTTTGGCGAGCTGGTCTGTGTCCGCGCTGTGTTTTTGTGCGTGGCGGGCGGCGCCAAGCCCCTCCGCGTCCGGAAGGGTTTTGCAACCTGCTACCAGGCTCAGCACGAGCAGCAGCGCCGCCGCTGCGCGCAACCCTTGGGTGAGCATAGTCAAACCCCGGCCGCTGCGCTGCCGGGGCGGGAACGTGCGCGCCGGCAGCGCAGTGCAGAAATCTGCTTCTGAACGCGGGCAGTTACTTCTGCCAAGTGCGTTTCTTGTGACGGTGCATGCGCCGTTTCTTGCGGCGCTTGTGTTTGTTAATCTTTGCTTTGCGACGTTTCTTGAGTGAGCCCATAGTTCTTGCGGTTCAATATACGACCTTGTTCAACGGGTATTCAATGATTCCTTCGGCGCCTGCGGCTTTCAGCTTAGGTATAATCTCGCGCACGACGTGCTCGTCGATAACGGTTTCGACGGCGACCCAACCTTTTTGGCTGAGGTTCGATATTGTCGGTTTACGCAGTGCGGGGAGGTCAGCCAACAGTTTGGGCAAATTCTTTTCGGCCACGTTCATTTTGAGCCCGACTTTCGACTCCGCTTCGAGCGCGCCTTTGAGTAACAGCGCTAGCGTTTCAATTTTTTGCCGTTTCCATTTATCGCGCCAGGCTGCGCGGTTCGCGATCAGGCGCGGGGTCGAGACAAGGAGCGTGTCAATGATCCGGAGATTGTTCGCGCGGAGTGACGAGCCGGTCTCTGTCAGCTCGACGATTGCGTCCACCAGTTCGTGCGCTTTGACCTCGGTTGCGCCCCATGAAAATTCGACGTGCGCGGTCACGCCGTGCTTGCGGAGGTATTTCTTGGTAACGTTCACGACCTCGGTGGCGATGCGTTTGCCCTGGAGGTCTTTGACGGATTTGATCGGCGAGTTTTCGGGCACCGCCAGGACCCATCGGGCGGGTTGGCGTGTAGACTTGCTGAATTGTAGTTCGCAGACTTCGTGTACGTCTGAGCCGTTTTCGACGATCCAATCGTATCCGGTTATGCCGCAGTCTAGGTACCCGTGTTCGACGTAACGGCTGATTTCTTGTGCGCGGATTAGGCGCACCTCAAGCTCGGGATCGTCCACATATGGCGTGTAGGAACGTTCGCTGACGCGAATAACGAATCCGGCCTTGGCCATCCGTTGAATGGTGGCCTCCTGCAGGCTGCCTTTGGGCAATCCTAGTCTGAGTTTGTTCGACATTTGGAGTTCGTTACATTTTTGAACCGTCAAACCGCCGAATCATCCCAGCATTGACCCGCCGTGATCGGTATGGGCGTTCACCGGTGCATGATTTTCCGGCCCCGCCGCACCCAGCGTTAGTGGCCCGGGCGGTTTAAAGTTCAAACCGTTTAGCGGTCAAGTTGCGTTCCACTCGTCGCGCAACTGCCGTTTCGCGCACGCACGCGAATACCGGTTCCCCGATTCTGTGGCGTGCGTGACGGGGTTGATTTTCCATGATTTGCGCGGCAAAGCCAACTTTTTCTTCGGCCCGGCCATTAGCTGCCCCTGCATTCATCGGCTGCCGACTAGATACCGAAGCTCGGGCGCGATACCGCCGCTGCGCCATACGACGCGCCGCCCCCGTAGTTCGAGTTCGCCGCGCGCAATTGCAGCTATGCATTTCGGGTACAGTTCGTGCTCGGCGAGTTGAATCCGCCGGTGCAGCGTTTCGGGTGTATCGTCTTCGAGCACAGGCACTGCTATTTGGCCTATGATCGGTCCGGTATCCACGCCCGCATCCACGAAGTGCACAGTGCAACCTGTGACTTTGACCCCGTGTTCGAGCGCTTGTTTCCATGCTTCAAGTCCAGGGAAGGCAGGGAGCAATGACGGGTGTATGTTCACTATTCGGCCCGGGAACGCATTCAAAAATTCGCTTTTTAGCACGCGCATGAACCCGGCTAGCACGACTAGGTCAACTGCCGCGTCTTTTAACGCTTGAACATAGGCGCGTTCTGTGTCGGGGTCGAGTTTCGTTCTGAACGGCCCGGGCGGGATATATCGCGCGGGTATGCCCCGTGCGCGCGCCTGTTCGAGGATGCCAGCGTTTTCGACGTCGCTGAGCACGAGTGCCACCTGCGCAGGCACGCGACCTGCGGCGCAAGCGTCGGCAATGGCCACAAAATTCGAGCCTTTGCCTGAGCCGAGCACACCTAACCTAAATTTGGTGTTCACAACGTCTGTCTTACAGGTGCAAGGTCGTATGGTGCAAGCTTTTCATTTCCTGGGTTTTTGTGGGGTTGTCTTTTGGCCGGGGAGACAAAGTTCGACGCGGGCGTGGAGAGTGGGACTTGAGCGATTTAATTTTTTGAATTTGACTGCAGGTCCTGCAGGGGCCACTCAAGCGCTGATAGATGGGTTCAGGTGTGGGCGTTATTGGTGTTTGGCACCCGGGACTGGCTGTTGCACAATTGTGCGCTTAATCCAGCCAAGCCTGCGCTGGCCGGCTGCGACGAAGAGCCAGTCGTCTTTCTGGTCAAGCACTTTAAGCTCGGCGCCGTCGTGCACCACGAACGCCTGTAGCGCTGCATCCAGTGGCCCTTGGCGCACGGCGGCTTCTCGCTCGACGACAACCACGGTTTGGCTGTTGACCTGTTCAGCGTGGCGCGCCAGGCCAAAGCAGACACATAGCGCAACAAATGCCCCTCCGACCAGCCAGATGGCGGGGCGCATGCGCAATTTCCATTCGGGCTTGACTTCGCCCACTGCGAGTAAGAGGAACAGTGTCCAAAACGCGGCGCTGGCTGCACACGTCCATTCGTTTAGCGTGACAGTGCTGAACAATTCGACGAGTCGGCCGGGGCTAAACGTGGGCGGGCTGACCTGGTCCCGTGCAAACCGCAGGTTTGCGCGTATGTCCGGATCGCGTGGTGCAAGCGTGTGCGCGGCACGGTACGCAGCAATGGCCCGGCCCAGCCGGCCAGATTTGAAATAAGCATTGCCGAGGTTGAAGTACACTGCCGGCGAAACTACTCCGGCGTTTAGCAGCTTCTCGTACGCGGCGATTGCGTCGTCGAACTTGCCCTGTTCATATAGTCTGTTTGCGGATTCAAAAGAGGCCACTGCGTCCGAGCTGGGCGCTCCGGTCCCAGCTTGGCATGCCAACGCTAACCAGGCGGCAGCGAGCCAGAGGTAAGTGTTGCGCGGCGGTCTCATGGTTTCCAGTTCCGGAGTTGGTCGATGACACTCTCCACTTTCGGAATGAGTGCGGGTAACTCCTGAGCTGTGTTGATGCGGCCGAACCGCGCCTGGTCGCACAACTGGAACAACTCACGCAGCGACTGGAGGGTCTCGTCTGGTAGCCCGCGCCCAGCCAGGTGTTCATCAATGACGGTCTCGGTTATGGCAGGGGCGGGCAAGTCGAGCCGCTCGCCCAGTTGTTCCTGTAGCAGCTTTGACACGGTTGCAAAAAACTGGTCCGCGTCGTTCTGCGCGGCTAACTGACGGAGCTTCGCAAGGCCTGAGCGAACGGCTTGATTTACCTGGCGTTGCCTGCGCAGGCGCGGGTTGGTTGCCAACGCTTCGAGCCGTTTCCGGCGCGCCAGCAGGCCGAGCCAGACGAGTACGGGACAGGCTTGGATAGCCCAAAAGATTGGCTGTTGGATCAGTGGCGGTTTAACAGCCGCAATTGTGTAGAGCCGTTGCTTGATTGGAACAATGTCGGGCGCGGGGGGGTTATCCTCGACTTTGGTTCCGGCGAGCATCGGCGTGGCTGACGCTGCGGCCGGTTTGACGACCAATGGCACGGCGGGACTTGTCAGAGTCCGGAACACATGCGCGTCCGGGTCGAAAAAGCTGAAGACCAGCGGTGCGAGTTCGGTCACATTTGTGGACTGAGGCACAAGCACTTGCTCGAATGTTTTGACGCCTTCTATTCCGAGCGGGTCTGTCGTTTCAGCCGGCTTGGCCGTGGCGGCGAGCGTTTTGAAGCTGCGCCATCCCGGTTGTTCCGGAAGTGTCAGCAGGTCCAGCGCGCCGCGTCCGGCAATTTGCACGCGGACAGTTATTGGGTCGCCTGCCGCCACGTTGGTCGGCCCGACGCTGAATGTAAGTGAGTAGTTCCCCACTGCGCCGTTGAAGCCCGGCGGTGCGTGTTCAACCGGAACCGTTAACGCTTCGAGCGTTTCGGTCTCGGCAGCCACCGGGACCTGTTTCCGTTCCATGTTGAAAATCTCGAACGGGTCGCGGATGCCAAAGAACTCTAAGAACGGGTCGCGCTGAGCACGCGGGGAGGGCAGGTTGATGAGCAAATTGGCCGTGACGGGGCCGATGCTGAGTTGGCCAGGTTTGACCACGGTAAGGGCGACATAGTACGGGAGCACCGTGTAGAGTGCGGTGCCAAACTGGGCTTGACGCTGCCCGCCTGCGGCCAGCTTCCCCACGGTGAAACCGTCGGTCGGGAAGCCGGTCAATTCCGGCTGCGCAGCGAGTTGTATTCCGGCGCGGATATAGAACTGCAACTCTGCAACAATCACTTCGCCGACGTAGACCTTCTTTTTGGGCAGAACGATTTTCAGGAACGCGATTTGTTCGCCTGACTCAATTGATTCGGGTGGCGGCTGGCTCGGCCTTAGCACGTAGAGTTTCAACGGGTTAGACGTCAAAGTCTTGCCATCTACGGTCACGCGGATTGGCGGTATCTCGAATTCGCCAGGCTGCGCAGGCGTGACGACGTAGTTGAACGAGACCGATGAACTAGCTACGCCGTTGACGAACCGGAACTGGCTCGACTGGCCAGCGTATGAAATTCGGAGGTTCGGAACAGTTGGCGGTGCCGGGATTTCGGCCGGAGTACCACCTTGGAAAGTCAGTGCCAGAGTCGCGGTTTCGCCCAGCGTGATGGTGTTGCGATCGAGCGTGGCAGTGAAGGTTTGGCCGTCGAGTGCCAGCGCGCTCGCAAATAACTGGGCGGCGCAAATCATGGGCATAGCCGCGCGCCGGCCTGCGGTCAGCGTGCGGCGGCCAGTGTGGACGCGGCCTGTACGTGAGTTCGGCATCGTCTGCGTTTGCATCCAGTGTTGCCCAGAGCATCTTTAGCCTGCAAGCGCGTGTTCGCGACCCATTGGCGCCATTTTGGCACGGGTTGCGGAAACGCTCGCGCCCTCAAACGCAATTTTGACAGCGCACACGCGCCGGCTGTTCAGTCGAGATCTGGCCGCTGGCTCGGAGGCGCGTTCGCGCGTGCCCGACCCGATTTGGCGTTCAGACGTGTGGTGTGAACCGGGTATGCGGCCTATACGGTGCGTTTTCAATGCAAGGTGGGGTGGTCCAAGGCAAGGGGTGCCTTGGCGATGCCGCTTCGGGCTAAAACCGCCGCGCAGACTATGGCTGCTTGTTCCGGCGCGCGCGCGAACTGGCCGGCTCGGCAGCCCGTTATGTGGCGAGCTTCTCGGCGTGCGAATCTTACGCGCAGGTCCGGAGATGCCGTTCGAGCGCAGAGATCAGGCCTTCGATCGTGTGTTTTTTGGCTTCGACTGCGGGGGTGAACCCGAGCGCTGTCAGCGCCGCACTTGTTTCCGGGCCGATGGATGCGAACTTAATGTGCGGGAATTTGGCGACCAAGCGCGCGATGTCGAACCGGGCATTGAAAAATTTCACCGTCGAACCGCTGGTGAAAGTGACCCAGTCCGCGCCTTTTTCGAGCAGTTCTGCACCCGCGCCATTCCTGTCT
>JANWZY010000095.1 GCA_025061935.1 Verrucomicrobiia bacterium | reverse complement strand
CGAACTCGCTCGCAGAAAACACGACGCTCCGCGCGCTCCAGCAGATGCCGATGAGCCAGCGCAGGCACGCAACAATCATTTTGATTGGCGACTCGTTCCAAACCTTCACGCCAATGCAAGCATTCCAGCAAAGCGTGCACGCAGTCATCAATCCGAGCGAGCTGTTCCTGCTCCGCCAGCTAATCGAAAAAGCCGTGGCGGATAACGCAATGTTCATGCATAACTTCCGCATGGTCCAAGAGCGGTTGCTGAATGTCAAAACGCGCGATTAACCGCATAGACTCCGCAATTTCCCCGGTCTGATCCGGAGATGTCCCGGTTTTAAAGCCTGACCCAAAACCGGAGGGGTGTTAAATTCAGACCGGCATGCCCAAGCGACTTGACCAGGCGCTTGTCGAACGCGGCTTGTGCGCCAGCCGCGAACAGGCCAAGCGCATCGTCTTAGCCGGCCAAGTCCTTGTCAACAACCAGCCTGCACTCAAACCGAGCCGGGCCGTCCGCCAAACAGACAGCATCACCCTCATAAGCGCGCCGCGGTACGTGAGCCGCGGGGGTGATAAACTCGAACACGCACTTCGCCATTTCGGCCTCGACCTCACCGGCCGCGTCGTGGTTGACATCGGCGCCAGCACCGGCGGATTCACCGACTGCGCCCTCCAACACGGCGCCAGCAAAGTCTATGCTGTGGACGTCGGACGCGGCCAACTGGCTTGGAAACTCCGCACCGACCCGCGAGTGGTCGTGATGGAAAACATCAACGCGCGATATCTAACACCGGAAAAGATGCCAGCGGGCTTTGCACCCGTGGATTTGGCTCTAATCGATTGCTCGTTCATTTCGCTGCGCAAAATCATTCCGGCAGTAATTACGCTTGTGCGGCGCGGCGGCAACATACTGGCACTGGTCAAGCCGCAATTCGAAGCTGGCAAACGCGAGGCCGCACGCGGCAAAGGCGTAATAACCGATCCCGCAATCCATCAACGCGTGCTGGCCGAATTGAAGCTTTTCGCCGAGCAGACCGGCGCAGTACAATGGTGCGGCCAGGTCGAGTCGCCATTGCGCGGGCCGGCCGGAAACGTAGAATTCTTCGTGCTGCTTGAAAAAACGAGCTAAAAAGTTCGACCGCGTCGGCCTCACCGGCAATACGGAGAAGGCCGAGTTCATCCCTTTGGCGCGCAAAATTGCGGAGATCGTTTGCCGCACGGGCCGGCGCCTGTTCGCCGACGCGCGCACCACAGTTGCCGCGCAACTGGGGGCGACGTCGTGCCCCACGACCCGCGCACTGGCACGCAACGTCGAATTGCTCCTGGTTGTAGGCGGCGACGGCACGCTGCTGCGCGTAGCACGCGAAGTAGCAGGCTTGACCACGCCCATACTCGGCATTAACACGGGCGGCCTCGGATTTTTGACGCCAATTGCAGCAGACGAACTCGAACACGGGCTACAGCTAGTTTGGCACGGCAAAATCACGCTTGAAAGGCGGACGTTAATCGCAGCCGAAGCGAACTGCGGCGATGAAGCTACGCGCCATGAAGCGCTGAACGATTTCGTCGTGGTTCGCGGAGCTACACCGCGCTTGATCGAACTGGAGGTGCACATCAACGGTGAACTAATGACAAGATACAGATGCGACGGATTAATTGTCAGTTCACCCACAGGCTCGACCGCCTACTCGCTCGCAGCGGGCGGCCCGGTCATCTGCCCGGACGCAGACGTGTTCGCAATAACGCCCATATGCCCGCACACGTTGTCGAATCGCGCACTCATTGCCGGATTAGACTCGATCATTCAGATACGGGTCATCAATTCGAAAGCACACGCCATATTCAGCGCCGACGGCCAGGAAAGTTGCGAGCTGGCCGAGGGACACACAGTCACCATCCGGCGTAGCCACAAAACGGTCACGCTCGTGCACCCGGCGGGCATTTCATTTTTCGAAACGCTGCGCCGGAAACTACACTGGCGCGGCGCAAGCGTATGAACTGCTGCATACGCATGCCCGAGCTGGAAACAAATCCCGGAGCCGGGATTTAACCCACTACCCCCAACCGTTGCCTATGGGAACCGTCACACTAAAAGACATCGCAGCGCGCGCAGGCGTTTCGCTTATGACGGTCTCGAAGGTCATGCGCGACGCGCCGGATATTTCGGCCGAGACGAAAACGCGGATCAAGCTGCTCGCACAGCAAATGGGCTACGTGCCAGACAGCGTCGCGCGCGGCCTACGCTACCGCAAGACCAAATTGCTCGGGCTTGTAATCCCAAGTATCGCAAACCCGATCTTCGCCCGCATGGTCATGGCAATAGAAGACAAAGCCCACGAACTGGGCTATGAACTTATCCTGGCCCAAACACATAACATCCCCGAACGCGAAGACTCGAACATCATCCGGCTCCTGTCACGCCGTGTCGAAGGACTCCTAATTTGCCCGGCATACAGGCCGGCAGACGAAGTGCGCACCTACCGCGAGCTCCAGCACCGGGGTGTCCCAACAGTTATACTGGGCCCCACGACGAGTTACTGCCGCGAATTCGTCAACGTAGAGTGCGACGACATCGGCGGCAGTCGCGCTGCTACTCAACACCTGCTCAAGCTCGGCCACACGCGCATCGCATTTTTGACCGGCCCGCTCTTGGCGCCGTGGGCACAACGGCGCCTTGAAGGTTACAGAGCCGCTCTGCGCGAAGCAGGGCTCGAACTCGACGACAAGCTGGTCTTTCAAGCGGGCAGCACAATCGAAGACGGCACAAAAGCCGCGCAACAAATGCTGGCTGAGTCCTGCAATGCCACCGCTGTGCAAGCCGCGACCGACATGGCCGCCATCGGGTGCGCAGAGTTATTACTCAAACACAACATCGCGATCCCAGATACACTCTCCATCGTGGGCTTCGGAAATATCATGGCAGCCGAGTATTTCCGCGTACCTCTCACCACAGTGCGCCAGCCCAAGCACGGTCTGGGCGAAGCAGCGTTTAACGTGCTCACCCATTTGCTCGGCGGCAAAAAGCCGGACCCGGTACAACTCGGCACCGAACTGATCATAAGGGCCAGCACCGGCCCCGCACGCACAAAGACCGGCCAGTAAAAACTTGGTATCCAAACTGCATGTATGGCTAAGCATGAAAAAGGCGATACTGGCGGTGCTGCTCGTCGTGCTGGCAGTGTGCGTCGGCTGGCAAACATTGCGGGCGTCACGTACACGCATTGACCCGCGCATTGCCAAGTTTAACGAAGACGCCGAAAACCTCCTGTTCGCGCTCCAGCAGTACAAAGAATTCGCAGGCGCCTATCCCACTGGCAACAATCTGGACATAGCAAGGGCGCTTTCTGGACACGGCGACAAGAAGATCGTCATCCTGGCTGTACGCAAGAGCGACCTGAACCAAAAGGGCGAAATCGTGGATCCGTGGGGCACCCCGCTCCAGTTCTATTTCACAGCCAACAGTGTGCTTATCCGCTCGGCCGGGCCAAACAAGGTCTTCGAAGACAGTTCGGCGCCCAATTGCGACGACTTGTTCAGATCCAACTAACCGCCACACCCTACAACCTGGCCTAGCCCACCGGCCAGGCAAATGGCGAGTCCAGCAGCCACTATTCGAAGAAAGGTCTTTCGTCCGTCGT
The DNA here is from genome assembly GCA_025061935.1 of Verrucomicrobiia bacterium. Lineage (GTDB taxonomy): Bacteria > Verrucomicrobiota > Verrucomicrobiia > Limisphaerales > DTLC01 > DTLC01. Next base: position 6,963 of record JANWZY010000095.1, on the reverse strand, counting down.
TTTACCCATAAGCTTGCGTAAAAAGCCCGTGATCAGTTTCTTCGGCGGCGGCTTAACCACAACCATCGGCTCGCAATGCCCACTGCACACCGGACAAAGCCGAAGGTACTTGCCCCCCACACGCCGCAACACGTGCACACAGGAGCCGCAGAAAATCTTGCCACATTGCTTGCAACGCATGCTGGCTGGGTGCTCCGGATGGTTGTAACACCCCTTCGGCGGCTCGCACACCGGCTCCGGCGCTTGCTCCACAATCATCCGGACCGAGCCTAATTGCAGCGTTTGACCAGGATGCAATTGCGCACGACTCACAGGCTGGCCATCCACAAACGTCCCGTTGGATGAGTCCAGGTCCCGCACGAACATCCCGTCGTCGCGCACCTCGATTTCGCAGTGCAGCCGCGACACACTCGGGTCCACAATTACAAAATCGTTCGCGGCCGAGCGCCCAAGCCGATTCAGGCCCTTCTTCAACTGGATGACCTGAGCGGCACCGTTGCTGTCCTGGATAACCAGCCTCGCTGGTACGGCCATATAACGGCCTCTTCGGCCTATCTTCCTCACAATTATTGCCATCCCTCCAAATTACGCAACAAAAAATTCGCAAGCCACGCGCATACACAGGGTTAAAAGCTGCACCGTCCATGTCCGTTGTACCTTTTACAGCCCACGCTCACTGAGTCAGAAGGCGTACAACTCGCCGCGTAACTCGAACACCCAGGCCAACTATCGCCTGCCAAACGACCAGACCGACAACCCGAGCCGGCGCCGAACAAAACCAGCCACACCGTTCACGATTGACCAGCGCGGTCTCATACGCTTACATTCACGGCCATGTTCGAAGACACAATTCGACTCCTGCCGCGACCGAAGGAACTCGAGCGGATGACCACCGCCGAGCTTCGGGAGGCGTTTCTTGTGGACGGCTTTATGGTACGCGGCCAGCTACGCGCCGTTTTCACGAATCTCGACAGGCTCGTCATTGGCGGCGCGGTACCCACTGACAAACCGCTCCCGCTCGAAAACTGCCGCGCGACCGGCCGCGCATACTTCCTCGAACAACGCGAGCTTGGCGCTATCAACATTGGTGGTCAGGGCCTGGTCCACGCCGACGGTAAAACCTTTGTCGCTGACCACTTGGCCTGCGTATATGTGGGCGCCGGCACGCGCCAGCTCGTCTTCGAAAGCAAAGACGCTACAAACCCAGCAAAGTTCTACTTCCTGAGCTGTCCGGCGCACGCCAGTTACCCAAGCGCGGTAATGAACCGTGCTGAAGCGGATGCAGTAACAATCGGCGCAGCCGCCACGGCCAGTCTGCGGACCATACGCAGGTTCATACATCCAAATGGCATCCGAAGCTGCCAGCTTGTAATGGGCTATACCGAGCTTGCCGAGGGAAGCGTGTGGAACACGTTCCCGCCACACACACACAACCGGCGCTCGGAAGTGTACTTCTACTTCGACCTGGCAGACAGGCTCGTCGTGCACTTCCTGGGATTACCCACGGCCACACGCCACCTATTCGTCCGCAACGAACAGGCTGTGCTATCACCAATCTGGTCTATCCACTCGGCATGCGGATTCGGCCAGTACAAATTTATCTGGGGCATGGCCGGAGAAAACCAAACGTTTGAAGACATGGACAGTGTCAATTTGACAGAACTGCAGTGACACGAACGGCGGAAAATTCAACCAACGAACCGGAAAAATCCTAAAAACTCAACAACTTCTAAAGCCATGGAGCAGAAACGGCTACAAAATAAAGTTGCAATCGTCACGGGCGCAAGCCGCGGCATAGGCCAAGCGATTGCCGTCGCATATGCGCGCGAAGGTGCAAAAGTCGTCGGAATTGACATAGCCGATCAGACCGACACAGCCTCCAAAATTCAAAGCATGGGTGCGCAATTTGCCGCACTCCAAGCCGACTTCAGCAAATTCACTCGGAAAGACGCCTTTGACTTAATTGCAAAAGTCACTCAACTCCAAGGGCGGATAGACATTCTGGTCAACAATGCCGGCATCATCCGCCGCGCGCCAGCCGTAGACTACTCGGAAGAAGACTGGAACGCGCTCATTCATATCAACCTCACCGTACCGTTTTTCCTGTGCCAAGCGGTAGCCAAGTGGTGGCTCACTACTGGCCGCGAGCAGTCGCCGCCGAATGCGCGACTCAAAATCATCAACATCGCCTCGATGCTCTCGTTCCAAGGCGGCATCCTGGTGCCCGGTTACACTGCAAGCAAGAGCGGTATTGCCGGCATAACACGCGCACTGGCCAATGAATGGGCCAAAGAACGCATCAACGTGAACGCAGTCGCGCCAGGCTACATTGCCACCGAAAACACACGCCCGCTGCGCGAAGACCCGAAACGCAACCAAGCCATCCTCGATCGCATACCCGAAGGCAGATGGGGGTTACCGGAAGACATTGCCGGAGGATGCGTCTTCCTCGCCTCGAGCGAGGCAGATTACATCAACGGCGCGATCCTGAATATTGACGGGGGATGGCTCGCGCGCTGATGCACGAACCGATCCGCGCGCGGTAACAAACTCGCGCGCGCCGATTTATGCCGCGCCAACCAACGCGCGCAGCTCGGCATAAATCCGTGTCGCACCCCGTTGACGGACAAGTTTAGCCAGAGGGGTGTATCCTGACTGCTGGAGAGACGCGCGTAGCGCGCCGCATTTGCCTGCGCCAGCGACCAGAACCCAGGCCGCCCGCGCCGATGCCAGCACGGCATAACTCATCGTAATGCGCGAAAACGGCGGCTTCGGCCCCGTCACCGCACGAAAAACATCGGCCGCATGCGCAAGCTCGGCCGGCTCACCCGGAAACAATGATGCGATGTGCCCATCCTCGCCCATGCCCAGTAAGACCAAATCAAGCACCGGTTGCCCACACGGCCCAATCGGCGCTACGCGCCTCAACTCCGCTTCGGCCTCCGCCGCTGCCGCAACAGGACCCAGTTCGATAGGAATCCGGTGAATCTGCGACATGTCTATACCGAGCGGCTCAAACAACCACCGGGCCGCCAGGCCATAATTACTCTCCGGGTCCGATGCCGGCACGCAGCGCTCATCTGACCAGAAAAAATGCACGTGCCCGAACGCCGTACCGCGCATGGCACACGCACGAACCACAGCACTGAACAACCTGGGTGCCACACGACCCCCAAGGAGAGCAACCATGTGCGGACGCCCCGCGTCCCACGCGCGCTCAATCTCTTCTAGCCAAGCCTCAGCCGCTTCGTCCGCAAGCTGCTCTACATTAGGGAACGCCAGCAGCTCAAACCTGCCGGCCAAGTCAGACTTTTTCTCTTGCATCCGCCCCCATTATGCCCGGATTAATCTGGCTGCGGTACCCGCCATGCATGGCCCCCACATGCAATTAATTCCTCGGCCGAGGCCGGACCCCAAGTACCAGCAGGATAGAACTCGGATTCGCTCAACGGCTTGTCCGCCCATGCACGTAAGACCGGATCAACAATTTGCCACGCAGCCTCGACCTCGTCAGCTCGCAAGAACAGGGTCGTGTCCCCAGACATGGCATCCAGGAGAAGTCGTTCGTATGCCTCCGGCGTGTACGCGCCGAATTCAGCAGCATACTTGAACTGAACACGGACTGTGCGTAACACAAGCTCCAGCCCGGGCACTTTCCCGTTAACAAGCAGCGTAACACCCTCCCCGGGCTGAAGACGCAACACAAGCGCGTTGGCGTCCAACCGTGGCCCGCAACGCGCCGTGAACAACACCTCGGGCGCACGCCTGAACTGAATCCAAACCTCACTCGCATCAATTGGCAAGCACTTGCCTGTGCGCAAATAAAACGGTACCCCGGCCCAGCGCCAGTTGTCCACAAACAGGCGAAGCGCCGCGAACGTCTCCACACTCGACCCGGGATTAACCCCCGCCTCCTGCCTGTATCCGCACTGTGCCCGTCCGGACACAACCCCGGCTGTGTATTGACCGCGCGCAACACACCGCCCAATCTCCTCTGGCATAATAGGCCGCACCGACCGCAATAGTTTCACTTTTTCGTCCCGGATAGCCTCGGCTTCCAACGAAACCGGTGGCTCCATTGCCACAAGCGCAAGCACTTGCAACAAATGGTTTTGCACCATATCACGCAACGCACCGGCCTGTTCATAATAGGCGCCACGCGTACCCACCCCTGAACTCTCGGCCACGGTTATCTGAACATGGTCAACCACGTCGCGGCTCCACACCCGCTCGAACAATGCGTTGGCAAACCGCAACACAACAATGTTTTGTACCGTTTCCTTCCCCAAGTAATGGTCTATGCGCAAGATTTGCGACTCGCCCAAATAACGGCTCAACAGTTCGTTCAGACGCCGAGCTGAGACCAGGTCATGGCCGAGCGGCTTCTCGACCACGACGCGCGTACGGCTCCCAACCGACTCATCGCGAATCAACCCGGAACGATAGAGTTGCTCCACAACAATGCCGAATTGGTCCGGTGGCGTCGCCAGGTAAAAAAGAAGGTTACGGGTGAGTCGCGCGTCCGACGATTCAGCTATTCGCTCCCTGAGCCGCGCATATGTGCCGGGCTCGGCCAGATCCCCCTGACAATAGAAAACGGAGCCTGCAAACGTTTCCCACGCACCAGCATCAACCGGCTGTGCACGATGCGACCGGCCCAGCGCTTCGCGCAATTCGGCACGCCAAGACTCGTCCGACTTGGCCCTGCGCGCGCAACCGAGAACCCGAAACGGTGAAGGTAGCCGACCGTGTCTGTGCAGGCTGTACAGCGCCGGGACAAGCTTGCGCGAGGTCAAATCACCGCTCGCACCAAAGATCACAAATGTACACGGCTCGACCTGTTTCGGCTGAGTGTCAAGCCTGCAATCGGATACTAACGACCGACCGGGTACACGCACAGCCTTAGTATGCGCACGTGCAAATCCCGAATCAAACCGAATCAACGCCCCGCGCCCTGCGGACCATACGAACCGGTCTTAAAGGCCCCGCAACGTTTCACATGTACTTCGCCAGTATGGGCCCCAGCTTCCGCTTAATGTGGGATGGCCAGAGTTTTTTGTCGGTTAGGATTGCACTCTTAAGCGCCTGATGACATGCGCAACCAGGCTGCAAAGGTATCTTCGGAATGCTCTCGCAAATTATCCGCTTCGCCATCTCAGCGTTGCGGTGTAAATATTCCAGCACCATTTCAACCGTCACATGGTCCGCGTCTTCCTTCCATGCGTCGTAATCAGTAACCATCGCCAGCGTCGCATATGCGATTTCGGCCTCGCGCGCACATTTGGCCTCACCTAGATTTGTCATCCCGATTACATCATAGCCAAGTTTGTGATTTGTCAGCGACTCCGCCCGCGTGCTAAACGCCGGACCTTCCATGCAAACATAGGTGCCCCCGTCGTGCACCCGCGCGCCGCACGCCCGCGCACTGCTAAGCAAGATTTGACGCAGCTCCTCGCAAATCGGATGCGCAAAAGCCACGTGCGCTACTATGCCGTCACCAAAAAACGTATGTTCAGCAGACTTTTTTGTGCGGTCCAAAAATTGGTCGATTAATACCACGTCGCAGGGACGGTATCTGGCTTGGAGCGACCCGACCGCACTCACGCTAATAATCCACGCTACACCGAGTTTTTTCATCGCCCAAATATTGGCCCGGTGATTCAATTCACTCGGCAGCAGCCTATGCCCGCGACCATGCCGCGCCAGAAAGACAACCTCGCGCCCGGCAATACGCCCGGCCAAAAACGCATCAGACGGCTGCCCGAACGGCGTGGCTACCCGAACCCATCGCGCAGCTTCCAACCCCGGCATATCGTACAGGCCCGTACCTCCAATTATGCCAATCCGGTACACCTCAGATGAAGCCGCTTCGCGATTCAACTTCGCCATAACCCAAGCCTCGGTTTTAAAAGCCAAACCATCCCCACCACGCCAATCTGTGATCGTCTGTGATCCCTTCACCAATGCGGCTGGCGCTCCAGCTAGAGCTAAGCCGCATTCCCATGCGCTGCACCAACTGAGACCGCTGAAAGGATTCGGTCAAGTTGCGCCGCCACAACTCCCAGTTCCCCTTCGGTCCAAACCACGAAATCCGCGCGCGCCATTTTGTCCTCAACTGGTAACTGCGCTTGCACACGCTGTCGGATTTGCCTGTCAGTCCAGCCGCGGGCACGCAGCCGCGCATACTGCGTCCGCTCGGTACATGCCACGCATATAACGGCGTCAAATTCGGCTTCAGCCCCGATCTCGTACAGAAGCGGCACAATCACCACTCCCAACTGCCGGCCTTCTAGGCGCCATTGGTCCACTTGCTGGCGCCACATCCGGCGGATGCGCGGGTGCAAAATCTCCTCCAGCTTGCGGCGCGCAGCAAGATTGGAAAACACCAGTTCCGCCAGTGCTGCGCGGTCCAGTTCACCCGCCGAAGTAATGAAGCGCGGCCCAAACGCTTCAGCAATTTCTTGCAGGGCAGGTTCACCCGGATGCACCACTTGGCGCGCATACTCATCGGCGTCCGCTACCGCCACGCCGCGCCGGCGCAACTCTGCAGCCACAGCAGATTTCCCCATCCCCACCCCACCTGTAAGCCCCAACACTTTCACGGTTCAATGGTGGCACCTTTTGGTGGTACTTTACTGTGATCCCCTGGCGTTAAACGTGCGCAGGCGCCACGCCGCTAAATCAGCACCAGTTCACTGTGCCGGCACAACCGCGCGATAGAACCGCGTGGAATTGGTCACGGAGCTATAATCAATCACCCGGAAGAATCCATCCAACGCAATGTTCGTTGCAATGTTCCGCCAAGTTGTAAGGTTGGTCGAAACCTGCGTTACATAAGTCTGATTAACCTGGCCAAGTCCCTCGATGAAAAAGACTCCATCTGTGGTGCGTTTGATGGCCAAGCGGGCACGTGCAGTTTGGTCCGGCTGGACAACCACCGGCAACACTATGTTATCGATGAAA
>JANWZY010000094.1 GCA_025061935.1 Verrucomicrobiia bacterium | reverse complement strand
CGCGGGCGCGACCAAAAGCATGCCGAAAGCTGGTTGCACCCCCTCGCTGCTCATCCAGTGTGTGCAAGACTTGCTGGCGGGCGAGGTCGGGATCAGCGACACGGCCCTGCTAATGATCGAGTCCGAGCGCCAGACACAATCGTTGCCTCCGCCGAAACTGGTGGGCAAGCCGCCGCCCGAGCCTGCGCCGCCGCCGCCGCCACTCAAGACCGACACCGCTGAACAGGCCGCCCTAGGACAAATTCGCGCCGAGCTGATCAACAACGCATTGAGCGAACTGGCAGAAATTCGGAAAAACTGTGCCGGCTACCTTGCTGCGCCTGCCGGGCCGGCAGGTGTCATTTGGTTGAAAAACCTTTATCAGTGCCTGCACTTCACCGGCGCGCGCGCGAGCTTGGTCGGATTCCACAGGCTCGCGCAATTATTGACTGCGTTTGAAGCGCTCGTGTTCGAGCTGATAGCGAATCCGGCCCAGGCGACGCATTCGACCCTGCACACGATCCGGCGCGCCATGGAATGCGTAATCGTTCTGTTCAGTCAGATTGACGCTGGCACGGCCGAACCCATACGTAAAGCGCGCGTGCTCGTCGTGGATGACGACCCGTTGAGCAATCGCATGGTGATAGCCGCGTTGCAGCGTGCGAAGCTGGACGCCGAAAGCGTGACGGACCCGCGGCAGGCGCTGGAGCAGTTGCAGTCTGTCCGGTACGACCTGGTCATGATTGATATCGTAATGCCGGGCATGAGCGGATTCGAACTGTGTCAGAAGTTGCGGCGCTTGCCAGGCTACGCGGACACGCCTGTGATCTTCATTACAGTGAACGAGAAGTTTTTGAACTGGCTCGAAGCGGTATTGAGCGGGGGCAATGAGATCATAGCCAAGCCGGTGCAGCCGCTTGAGCTTGCGCTTAAAGCGACCACCGTATTGATCCAGCACCAGCTCAGCCGCGCGAATGCCAAAAAAACAGGTTAGTTCAATTGACGCTGTGAGTTATGTCGAAGCGAGTGCTTTGCATACTTGGCCCCGGATTCGAAGAGATCGAAACGCTTGCTCCGGTTGACCTGCTCAGGCGCGCGGGCGTCGAGGTCGTGCTCGCCGCACTGGGCGATTCGAAGCTTGTCACGGGCAGGTGTGGCGTGACCGTCCAAGCGGATGCTGTCCTGGCCGAAGTTGATCCCGCTACATTCGACTTGCTGCTTATCCCCGGCGGTCCTGGGGTAAAAAACTTGCGCGCCGATGGCCGCGCCGCGCAACTGGCAAAGCTGTTCGTCCAAAGCGGCAAGCCTGTCGGCGCGATCTGCGGTGCGCCGACCGTGCTGGCAGATGCCGGCCTGCTTGAGGGCAAGAGATTCACTGCGCATTCATCTGTGGCAGGCGAGCTGCCCGGCGCGTTGCTCGAAGAGCGAGTTGTGGAGGATGGCTTGATTATCACTTCGCGCGGGCCGGGCACGGCGCTCGATTTCGGCCTCGCGCTCGTGCGGCGTTTGTGCGGCGAGCCGGCCGCTCGGGAAGTCGCGAAGGCAATAATGATTTAGCTGTGGCACGGATACGCCACGGGCTCGCACATTGATCGAAACTGAGCGAGCCGGAGCGTGAAAAAGGGGGCGTGTGCGCCTACCAGCTTGCATTCGATCCGGCGCGGACGGAGTCACGTTGGCTGTCAAAATTCAGCCGTGCGCCGCGAAAAATGAGATTTGCGGGCTGCACGGGAATGAATTGCGGGTCAGGCTCGCCGCGCGCCCGACGGAGAATGCGGCCAACGAAGCATTGATAAGGTTTTTGAGCGAGATATTCCAGTGCCCGCGCGATTGTGTGGAACTGGTGCGCGGGCGCGCATCCCGGCACAAGCTAATCAGGCTGACCAGTATTTCAGTTGTGACAGTGGTTTAAGCTGTTTCGCGCGCTAGCAAATCGCAGTAAGCGCGCCACAGCCGGGTCGTCACTTCCGATGTCCGAACTCGGCGCCCGTCAATCGCAACCACCTCGACAATCCCCAGCGTGCTCAAAGTGAGGAACAAGCCGTCTTGGTCGTAAAGCTTCTCGCGCGCGATCCGTTGCTCGCCGCAGGCCAGGCCCAGCTTGGTGCACAGCTCGAAAACGATGGCGCGGGTCACACCGGGCAGCACACCCGCACTCAACGGCGGTGTCCAGACGTTTCCGCCACCGATCCAGAACAGGTTGGCACTGGCGGATTCGGCCACTTCTCCGTAGGTATTGAGCAACAGTGCGTCGTCCGCGCCTGCTTCTTCGGCCTCGATACGCGCCACGATTTGGATCAGCTTGTTCGCTGTCTTGTATGCGGCCATGGCCGAGCCTGCTGGTACGCGCACCGATGCGGTGGCAAGCCGCCATTGTGCAAGCTGCTCAGTTACAGCGCGGATGTGTGGGGTCAACGTCATTACAAGCGTGGGCTTGTCTGCGCCTTTGATCGAGTACCCGCGCTGGCTCGGGCCGCGAGACAAATGAACTCGTAATACACCGTCCCGGATGCGGTTTTGTTCGATTAGCGCGTGCGCAAACGATTCAAGCGCTTCTGGTTCATAGGGTATGCGAAGGCGCAAGAACTCTGCGCCGCGCGTCAGCCGCGCAATGTGCTGCGCGAATCTGAACAGCTTGCCATTCTGAACGCGGACCGTCTCGAACAACCCGTCGCCGTACAAAAAGCTGCGGTCGAACACAGACACCGCTGCGTCGCGCTCATCCACAAACTTGCCGTTTAAGAACACGACCATGACCCCAAGACGGTCCGCATTGCGTGCGGTGACTGCTCAGATTGTGTCTGCAAATGCTGCAGCTGTGCGCATGCCTTGGTTGCAGTTGACTTGGGGGCTGATTTCCAGCGCGCGCAAGAATCCGGACGCCTTGGCCATTGTTTCTTCGTACTCGGCTTCTGGGACCGAATCGGCCACTATCCCCGCCCCAACGTGAAAATAAGCCATGCTGCCACAGCATACGGCTGTACGAATGATGATGCTTAGCTGGCTTTGCCTGTTGAATCCTATGTACCCGAGCGCGCCTGTGTATGGGCCGCGCGCCACTGGCTCAAGTTCGTCAATGATCTGCATGGCGCGGAACTTGGGCGCGCCGGTGATGCTGCCCCCGGGGAAACATGCAGCCAGCGCATTTAAATGTGTTGTGCCCGGCCGCAATTGACCCTCGATAGTGGCAACCAGGTGCTGGACCTGCGCGAACTGTTCGAGCCTGACAAGCTCGGGCACTTTCACAGAGCCGAACGTGCAAATCTTGCCCAAGTCGTTTCGGAGCAGGTCGGTAATCATTATCAGCTCTGCGCGTTCCTTGGTACTGGCCAATAGCTCGCGCGCCAGCACAGCGTCACGCGCCGCGTCGCCGGTCATCGGGCGCGTGCCCTTGATCGGCCGCGTGCGAATCCGGTTGCGCCGAATGCGCAGGAACAGCTCCGGCGATGAACTGGCGAGCTCGAACTCGTCGCATCGCAAGTACGCTGCGAACGGCGCGGGCGAAGCCGCAGCAAGCCGTTTGAAAAGCTGGAACCCGCCCGCCGGCCAGGGCACAGCGAGCCGCTGCGCAAGGTTCACTTGGTAAATGTCACCAGCGCGGATGTATTCCTTGGCGCGCGTGACCGCGTCAATGAAAGCGTGCGCAGAAAAATTCGATTCGATCCGGGGCGTGAACCTAGGCATCTGGCAAGGTGGTGCTTCGGGTTCGGCTGCCGCTGCGGCAGCCAGTTTCGTTTCCCAAAACTCTAGCTGGCGCTCGGCCTGCGCGCGCGTACGCATGCCGCTTGGGTCTAACCCGGTCGAGATGATCCATGTCTGATCTAACAGGTGGTCGAACACGACCAAACTGTCGTAGAACCCCAGAAAGCAATCTGGCAGTGTGAGGTCGGCGCGCGGTGCGGGCAACTTCGGCTCGAGGAAGTTTTTTAGGTCGTACCCCCAAAACCCGAAACACCCGCCGGCTGGCAATTCGACCGCGTCCGTGTCATCCGTGGTGAACCGACGTAGCAACCTATCCAGTATTTCCCACGGGTTGCCGAGCATGACCTGATAAGGTGTTTCAGGCCGGCCGACAAGCGCCGAGCCCGGCTTGGCGTGCTTTACCTCGCAGCGCGAGCCGAACGATTTGAACACAAGGAAGGGTCTGGCAGCTACGAATGAGTACCGCCCCTGGACAGGGTCGAACAGTGCGCTGCGAAGCAACGCCAATACCGGTTCGCCCTTGAGTTGCTCGACCAGCGCCTCAGGCGTGACCCGTGCACAAACTTGTTTGCGTATCGGCTGCATTTTTCGCTGGGCTGCGCGCCGCTGGCGCCGGTTCGCTCACGTTTATGCAAACGCTTTCGGGACCATCTCCGGCGGCCCGACGCGGCGCTCGTAGTCGAGGATAATGTCAATTGCTTCTTGCGGGTCGTCTGTCAGCGTAACGAGCTTCAAATCTTTGGCATCGATGTACCCGGGCTTAACCATGTTTTTTTGCATCCAGCGTAGCAGTCCCGACCAAAACTTCCGGCCGAATAGTATGATCGGGAACTCGGGAATCCGCTGTGTCTGCTCGAGTGTGATGATCTCAGCAAACTCGTCTAGCGTGCCGAAACCGCCGGGCATGAACACAAACGCTATGCTGTATTTGGCGAAGCAGACTTTGCGCGCGAAAAAGTAATGGAAATGGATCGGGATATTGGCGTAGCGGTTCGGCTTCTGTTCCATTGGCAGCTCGATGTTCAGTCCGACCGACCTGCCCTTGGCCAACGCAGCGCCTTTGTTGGCCGCTTCCATTATCCCGGGGCCGCCCCCGGTGATGACCGTCAAGTTGTGTTGGGCCAGGCCGCGCGCAAGTTCCACTGCCGCCTTGTAGTACGGACTGGACCGGGGCATTCTTGCCGAGCCGAAAATGGCCACAGCCGGACTCACCCGTGACAGTGTCTCGAACGAATCAACAAACTCGGCCATAATGCGGAAAATCCGCCACGGGTCTTCCTTGAGAAAGCTAGTGGATTGATTGTTCATGTGGCGCAGGATACGGGATGGCCCGGGCTTGAACAAGCTCGGCAACAGCCGCACAAAGTCGGAACCGGCATTTGCGCCGGTAGCGCAGTTGCGGCCTGCAATGCGACTTGTGCTGGGGCGCGGCGTTTTTACGCACGGCCCGGGTCACGAGCATCCGAGGCTTTCCCCGCAGTTAAGGCATTTGTAACAGGCACCGTTGCGCACGGTCACATGCCCGCAATTGGGGCAAATGGGCGCGTCGGACTGGAAGTACGCCAAAGTTTCGTTGAGGCTCGACGTGGGCGATTTGTGCTGCGCCGACGTCTGATTAAGTGCTGAAGCAGTTGCCACCGGCCCGACCGTTACGTCAGTGTCCTCCGATTCGCGGGGTAGCTGTGGCGAGGGTTGGTTCACCCGTTTCTTGATTTCTTCGAGCAGGCCGGGCATCGCCAGCTCTGGCTGGTTCGCATCGGCCATGTGCGACTCGCGATACCCAGGAATGAACTGTAGCGCCATCCAGCGGAACACATAGTCCGTGATTGAGGACGCATTGCGAATCTCCGGGTTCTTCGTAAAGCCGCTTGGCTCGAACCGCTGATGCGCGAATTTCCGCACGAGCGCTTCCAAAGGCACACCGTACTGAAGTGCGATGCTGGTCAGTGCGCCGATTGTGTCCATTAGTCCGCCGATGGTCGAGCCTTCCTTGGCCATCGTGATGAAAAGCTCGCCCGGCTGACCGTCCTCGAACAGGCCCACCGTAAGATACCCCTCGTGTCCTGCAATGTCGAACTTGTGTGTGATCGAGCGCCGCGTCTCGGGCAGGCGGCGTCGGACCGGCTGGCCAGCTAGCTGCCGTAGCCGCGCAACTTCTTCTTCGAGTTGCTTAATTCGCGCCTGCAGTTCGGCCACGTCAGGCTGGCCTGGCTGGGCTTTGCGCGTCGAAAGCGGTTGCAATCGTTTCGACCCGTCCCGGTAAATCGCGACGCATTTCAATCCCATGCGCCACGCCTGCACATATGTGTCGCGTATTTCCTCGATTGTGCTTTCATGCGGCATGTTCACCGTCTTTGATATGCCGCCGCTAATGAATGGCTGCGCGGCTGCCATCATTTTCAAATGCGCCATGTAATGGATGAACCGCTTTCCGCGTGCGGGCTTGAACGCGCAGTCGAACACGGGCAGGTGCTCGGGGCGCAATCCGCTCCGAATTATTTGACCTGACTCCTCAACGTCCTCGATGGTGTCGAACTTTTCGATGTGCGCGACAATCCTCTCTATTTCGGGTTCGGTGTAGCCTAGCCGGCGTAACGCTTCGGGCACGGTACGGTTGACGATTTTGAGCATGCCGCCGCCGGCGAGCAGCTTGTATTTGACCAGCGCGATGTCAGGCTCGATGCCCGTGGTATCGCAGTCCATCATGAACGCGATCGTCCCGGTCGGCGCTAGCGCCGTGACCTGCGCGTTACGGAACCCGAACTTGGTGCCCAATTCGAGCGCCCTGTCCCAGCACCGGCGCGCTTCGTCCTTGAGATGCGCGAACTCGGCAGGGGGATTAATCGCTTCGACCGCTTCGCGGTGCAGCCGGATGACGCCAAGCATTGATTCCACATTGTCTTTTGCGCGCGGCTGCTGGATATGCGCGCACCGTGCGTCGTGGTAACCTGGGAAAGGCCCGAACCGGGCTGCCAGCTCGGCACTATGTTCGTAAGCGTGGCCTGTCATGATGGCGGTGATGGCACCTGCCAACGCGCGCGCTTCATCGGAGTCGTACGGCAATCCGTAGCTCATGATGAGCGCTCCCAGGTTTGCATACCCCAAGCCCAGCGGCCTGAATATGTGCGAGTTTTCAGTGATTTCGCGAGTCGGATAGCTTGCGTTGTCAACTATGATTTCTTGCGCTGTGATGAATATCCGCACCGCCGCTTTGAACCGTTCGACGTCGAACGCGCCGTCGGCGCGCTTGAATTTGAGCAGATTCAGTGAGGCGAGGTTGCAGGCCGTGTTGTCCAAAAATATGAACTCGCTGCAGGGGTTGGTCGCATTGATCGGCCCGGTACCCTTGCATGTATGCCACTTCTGAATTGCGCCGTCGTATTGCATTCCTGGGTCGCCGCAAGTCCAGGTACCCTCGGCTATTTTGTAAAGTAGCGTGGCTGCATCCTTCTTTTCCAGTGGCTGGCCGGTGGTCACCGCACGCGTCCACCACTCGCGCCCTTCGAGTGCGGCCTGCATGAACTCGTCGCTCACGCGCACCGAGAGATTTTCGTTCTGATACATCACGCTGCCGTACGCCTCGCTGTTGTAAGGCCCGCCGTAGCCCTGTTCGATCAGTGCCCACGCCTTACGTTCCTCTTTCTGCTTCGCTTCGATGAACTCCTCGATGTCGCCATGCCAGTCGCGCAAAATGTTCATCTTTGCGGCGCGCCGTGTTTTGCCGCCGCTTTTGACCACATTCGCGACCTGGTCGTAGATGCGCAGGAATGAGAGCGGGCCGCTCGGGCGCCCGCCGCCGCTAAGCTTTTCCTTGGCCGACCGGATGGGAGACAAGTCGGTGCCCGTGCCTGAGCCGAACTTGAACAACATGGCCTCGTTATATGCAAGTTGCATGATGGACTCCATGTTGTCCTCGACCGACTGGATGAAGCACGCGCTGCATTGTGGGTATTCGTATTGTGTGGCAGCGCGCTCGGCGCGGCCGGTCGCGCGGTTAAAGTACCAGTTCCCACGGCTCGAACGCGTGCCTATGCCATATTGCTGGTACAGCCCGACATTGAACCAGACCGGCGAATTAAACGAGCCGTACTGGTTGAGGCATAGCCAACATAGCTCGTTGTAGAAGACCTCGCCGTCTTCCTTGGTGAAATATCCATCCTTGACCCCCCAGTCTGCTATTGTGCGGCAGACGCGATGGATCAATTGCCGCACAGAGGTCTCGCGTTCGGGCGTGCCTAACTCCCCGTAAAAATACTTGGACACTACAACCTTGGTCGCCAGCACCGACCATGACTTGGGCACCTCGACGTTCTCCTGTTTGAAGATGACTTTTCCATTGTCGTCGGTTATTTCCGCTGTGCGCCGTTCCCATTCGATCTGATCGAACGGGCTGACGCGCGGGTCGCTGAATACACGCTCGATCCGCAAAGGACCGCGTGGAATATCTGCAGGCAGCTCTGCGCGCAATGGTTCAGCACCACCCGCTGCCGGGGCTTGTTTGAGTGCCCGGCTCGGGACAACAGTATCTTGGCGAGTCTCGATCATCACTCGGCAAAAAGCTATCTCGGTTCGGTTTCGCTAGTTCGCCCAGCCGCTCGATTTTAGTGAAAGAACGAGCTTAAGCCAGCCGTTGAAATTCGCCCACACGTCCCACACCCCCGGCTCGAGCCGGGGCGCGGGCGCCCCAATTAGTTGGGACAACGGCGAGCGTAGCCACTAGATATTGGATAGCAAGGATTTTTTTGAAAAATTTTCAGGCAGGGCGATTGGCCGGCAAAAACAGTGGAAAATTGAGCATTTTCGGAGCTGCGCGGGCTGTCTCGCGGTAATGAAACTCGGCCCGCGTAGCTACGCTCGTGTCGGTTCCGGGCGTTTGAAGGTTGGCGCGGCCGCGCGCCGTGCGGGCAGTGGCTTGTGTAGCACCGATTTGCAGTGCGCGGCGCATATGATCTTTAGATCAAATCTGACATTGATTTCCCTGGACGGGCTTTGGGCTACGCCGGTGCAATCAAGTTTCCATTGGAGCTGGCGATAGTGAGGGCCACCATTTCATTAACATCGGGCTTCAGCCCGGTGAATGGCCGGCACAGAGCCACAAACGCGTTTCAACCGTTTTTGCTTCTTGGAAGCCTAGCCGTTGAACAGGCTGGTCGCCGTCGGGGCCTTTTGCATCTGGTCGCCACCAGGGTGGGCGAAAGTGTTATGCATTTATGCAAGACTCAGCAAGCGCGCTGTTCGGCGTGCGCCGGACTTGCATCGTTGGCTGGTCAGGGTGTATAAGGTTTTTGTTATGGCGCTGGCTGTGGAGCAATCAATCAACACCAGTAACGTGCTGTGTGTTATTTTAGGCGGTGGCGCGGGCAAGCGGTTGTTCCCCCTGACGCGTGACCGGGCGAAGCCGGCGGTCCCCCTAGCCGGTAAGTACAGGCTGGTTGATGTGCCGATATCAAACTGTATCAACTCAAACTTCCGGAGGATTTACCTGCTGACACAGTATAACTCGGTCTCGTTGCACCGGCATATTCTGCAGTCGTACAACTTCGACCCGTTCAGTGGCGGGTTCGTCGAGATATTGGCTGCGGAGCAGACGCCGACCGACTCGTCGTGGTACCAGGGCACGGCCGATGCGGTGCGGAAGAATCTGGTGCATTTCATGCATCACGATTTCGAGTATCTCCTGATCCTAAGCGGTGACCAGCTTTACAGAATGGATTTCAGGGATGTCATTGCGCAGCATGTCGAGACCGGTGCGGAAGTGACAATCGCGACCAAGCCTGTCCAGCGCACGGAGGCACCGCAACTGGGCATAATGCAGATTGACGACGATAGGCGGATTCGAAGGTTTGTCGAGAAACCGACAGACCCGCGTTTGTTAGACGAAGTGCGGCTACCTGAGGAATCGCTCAGTGTGCTCGGGATCAAGGACGCGCGCGAGGCGTACTTAGCTTCGATGGGCATCTATGTGTTTAATCGGGATATACTCCGGCCACTGCTAGCAAACGACCTGACTGACTTCGGGAAACACGTGATTCCGATGGCGATACAAAAGTACCGCGTATTCGCGTACGTGTTCCAGGGCTATTGGGAGGACATCGGCACGATCCGGTCATTTTTCGAAGCGAATTTGGATGCCGCGTCAGAGTTGCCGAAGTTCAATTTTTACGACATGACGGCGCCGATCTTTACCCGCGCGCGGTTCCTGCCAAGCTCGAAGGTAAACAGTGCGCATATCGAGCGCGCGCTTATTTCCGAAGGGTGCATTATCAACGGGGCAAGAATAGTGGACAGTGTGATAGGGCTGCGGAGCATTGTCGAATCCGGCAGCTATTTGCGGCGCGTCGTGGCCATGGGGTGTGACTACTACGAGACGCCTGAGTCGGTTGAGGCGAGCATCAGATCGGGCCGCCCCCGGATCGGCATCGGCAAGAACACGCACATCGAGAATGCGATCATTGATAAGAACGCGCGGATCGGTGACAACGTGGTAATCACGCCCGAGGGCAAGCCGGAGAATCTCGACCACGAGCTTTATTACATACGCGACGGCATAGTTATTATCCCCCGGGACGGTGTCGTTCCACACGGCACAATAATTTGAGCATCCTGAAGCAGGCGAAACCTGAAACACTCCTACGCTTGAAGGTCACACCTAATTCAGTCAAGTCCGCGAGTAAAACTCGGTCGCTGCCGACCCAGTCGCAACTCTGGGAGCGATTAAGCGGCCGGAAGCGGCTTTTCATCATAGCCGGCCCGTGCGTAATCGAGACTGAAGCAATGTGCATTGATGTGGCCGGGTTTCTGAAGCAAACCTGTCAAAAGCTCGGCATCTTCTACGTGTTCAAGGCGAGCTTTGACAAAGCGAATCGGACATCAGCAACGTCGTTTCGCGGCCCAGGCCTGGAAGCTGGGCTGCAAAT
>JANWZY010000093.1 GCA_025061935.1 Verrucomicrobiia bacterium | reverse complement strand
GAATGTGCACGTTTGCTGCATGGGTCAAGTGGAACGGTGGCGGGGCATGGCAACGGATATTCGATTTTGGAGCCGACACCACTCGATACGCGTTCCTGACACCGCGCGCGGGCAACGGCAAGCTGAGATTTGCAATTACAGTCGGTGGAACCACCGGCGAGCGAACGGTGGATGCGCCAGTCATGCTTCCGAGCAATGTCTGGACGCACGTAGCTGTGGTATTGGACGGACGACAGGCGGTGTTATATGTCAATGGCCGCGCTGTCGCAGTCAACAACAGCGTGAATCTCCTACCCTCAGATGTGCTTGGGAACGCGAATTATATCGGGCGGAGTCATTTCGCGTCCGACCCGTACTTCAGAGGTCAAATTGACTCGGTGCTGATCGCGTCTAGCGCCCTGCCCATCGAGCAGATAGCCGCTTCACCAATTTCAATAACGCGCAGCAATGGTTTGGTAAACTTGAGCTGGCCGGCTTTCGACACAGGGCTGGTTATGTTCATGACCACCAATCTTGCGCCGGGCGCTAAGTGGACCAAGTTGACGAACGCGCCGGTCACAACCAACGGCATTCGATTTTTAACTTTGCCGGCGTCAAATACTGAAAGGTATTTCAGGCTATCGTTTCCATAGGCGTCCCTGGATAACTTGTAACCAAAAATGAACTCGCATGGCTGCGGGCCAGCAAAACATGATTTACCAGAACAAGACCATGCGAGCGCGCCGGATTGAATTGGATTGAGACGAACTACAAGTACATATTTTTCTGCCTGACGATGCCCGACGCGGGGGATCATCTTATGCTCTGCCCACGTTGTAAAGAGCGCGCCCACGACACCATTAAGATGGGCATTTCTATACTCTCGTCTTCACGACATGTTACACCGCAGCGCTGTATGATTCCGCATCCGGCCAGTCCTCCCCTACCCCGTCTGCAATTCAAGCTGTGGCACATTGCGCCTTTATGGGTTTTGCTAAGCGCCGCCGCCATATCTATGGCCATTGCAGCCGAATCAACTACGAACCGGCCGGGTCAACACGTGCCGGCACTAGCGCACCGCGCCGCGCGCGCTGTACGCATTCACGACCCATCCACAATTGTAAAATGCAATGGCACTTACTGGGTATTTGGGACCGGTGTCGGGATCGTTTCGTACTACTCAAAAGACCTGGTGAGTTGGACAAAAGGACCACTCGTTTTCACAAACGTGCCCGCATGGACCACGAACGCTGTCCCTGCCAACCGCGGTCACTTCTGGGCCCCGGACATCATCTTTATAACAAACCGGTACTTACTCTACTACTCGGTCTCGACGTGGGGAAAGAACACCTCCGCAATCGGTCTTGCCACAAACGCAACTCTAGATCCAACCGATCCGAAGTACCATTGGACCGATTGCGGGCCTGTGATCCAGTCCGCACCATCAGACAACTTCAACGCAATTGATCCAGCGGTGTTCCGCGACCACGACGGGTCGCTTTGGCTCGTATTCGGGTCGTTCTGGAGCGGCATCAAACTCATCCAGCTCGACCCTGTTACCGGCAAGCGGATCACGCCCGATTCACCCATTTACTCACTTGCATGGAAGGAACAAATCGAAGCGCCATATCTTTACCGCCACGGTGATTATTACTATCTGTTTGTAAACTGGGGCTTTTGTTGCCGCGGCACAAACAGCACTTACAACATCCGCGTCGGGCGCAGTCGTTCGGTCACTGGGCCATACATTGACCATGAAGGCCTAGACATGCTCAAAGGCGGTGGAACCCTGCTTCTGGATACAACAGGGCCGTTCATTGGTCCGGGACATGCGGCGATTCTATCAGGTTCTGGCAACGAGCTTCTCAGTTGTCACTTCTATAACGGCCTACGCGCAGGAATGCCGAACCTGGCTATCCTGCCTTTGCGATGGACAGAGAATGGCTGGCCGGTAATCGCGCAAGACACGATTTCTAGCAAAACAACTCAAAATCAACAGCAATGAGAAAAAACACGCATTCCGGAAGCAGCACTTTGCACCGCTGCATCAAAGCATGCGCAATCATCTTGGCATTGACCGGCTGCACTGAGGCGTTCAGTACAACCGCCGAGTTAGTCGTGCAAGCGGATAAGCCAGGACCGCGGATTAGCCCAACGTTATTCGGCATATTTTTCGAGGAGATAAACCATGCGGGCGACGGAGGCCTGTACGCCGAGCTGGTCCGGAACCGCGGATTCGAGGAACCCAACCGAACGAACGCGTGGGTCTTTATCACCAGCGGTACGGCTTCCGGTTCCTTCAGTACCAGGAACACAGACCCCGTCCATACGGCCAACCCAAATTATGGAGAGTTGTGGTTTATCTCCGGCACTGGCCAAATCGGAGTTGCGAACCTCGGATATTGGGGAATGAACTTCCAAGCCGGGCAAGTGTACAACCTGTCAGTGTACGCGCGACGCAGTGCCGGCTTCGGGGGTCAACTTATTGCGCGCCTGGAAAACGCTTCCGGCTCGCAAATTTACGCGCAACAGGTAATTACAAACTTAACGCTTCAATGGCGCCGCTACACACTGGAACTAATCCCAAATGCATCCGATCCAACTGGTCGGCTCGCGCTCGCAATTAATCAGCCCGGGACTGTATGGTTCGACGCAGTGTCATTGTTCCCGCGCGCAACGTTCAAAAACAGACCAAATGGCCTGCGCTCGGACTTGATGGGAATGCTTACAAATCTCCGTCCGGCCTTTGTGCGGTTCCCTGGCGGCTGCTTCATCGAGGGGGATTATTTGACCAACGCCTTCCGCTGGAAAAAAACAATCGGCGACATCATCGCCCGGCCCGGACATTGGAACGCCATTTGGAACTATTTCTCAAGTGACGGGCTCGGGTTCCATGAATACCTCCAGATGTGTGAAGACCTCGGGGCCGAACCGCTTTTTGTAATCAATTGCGGCATGGCACACAATGAAACCGCGCCAATGGCGCAAATGGGAGAATTTGTCCAGGACGCTTTAGACGCCATCGAGTACGCGAACGGACCGACCAACAGTTTCTGGGGAGCATTGCGTGCTGCGCACGGGCACCCGGAGCCATTCAATCTCAAGTACATCCAAATCGGAAACGAAAACGGCGGCCCCGCATATAACGAGCGGTATGCGCTTTTCTACGACGCAATCAAAAGCAACTATCCACATGTGCAAATAGTTGCGTGCAATTGGGGCGGGCTACCCACATCGCGCCCGGTCGAAATAAGCGACGAACATTACTACAGCAGCCCGGCGTTTTTCATCCAAAACGCAACTAGGTACGATACGTATCCACGCACAGGACCAAAAATTTACGTTGGCGAATTCGCCGTCACCTCCGGGTGCGGCAACGGGAACCTCCGCGCTGCCCTAGCCGAGGCCGCATTCATGACTGGGCTCGAACGGAACTCCGACATCGTGGTCATGGCTTCCTACGCGCCGCTTTTGGCAAACCTCAACGCCAAGAACTGGAACCCCGACTTGATATACTTCACAAGCTCGCAGGTTTTCGGCACCCCATCGTACTACGTCCAACAAATGTTCGCTCACAACCGCGGCGACGTCGTGCTCCCCGTCACTGTAACCATAACGCCCGCCGCCGGTGCAAACCCACTCGCCAGGGGTGCAATCGGCGTGGGGGCTTGGAACACACAGGTCCAGTTCACCAATATCGTTGTCACAAGCAACGGAATCACAATCTTCCAAAGCGATTTCGCTGGCCAAGGCACCAACGGCTGGCGGCTGCTTAACGGCACTTGGAGCGTCACAAACGGCCTGCTCCAGCAGTCGGCAATTGCCACTGACTGCCGAGCTACGACCGGAAACACCAATTGGGCGAACTACACCCTGACACTCCGTGCACGTAAGATTGCCGGCTCAGAGGGATTCCTTATCCTGTTTAACTGGCTCGACGACAACAACTGGGCCTGGTGGAACCTCGGCGGTTGGAACAACACACAACATGCCATCGAATGGTGCTTCAACGGCCGGAAAACAGACCTGAGCACGCGTGTGCCAGGTTCGATCGAGACTAACAAATGGTATGACATCCGGATCGAACTAAACGGGCTGCGTGTACGGTGCCACTTGGATGGCATCCTGGTGCACGACGTAAGCTACCCCGCAAGCCCTCGGGGTAACATTGGACTCGGCACGTGGAACACACGTGCATCCTTCACGAACTTAATGGTCACGAAAGCTGGGCAGGTGCTATATCAGAGCGATTTCCATTCCGGCGCACAACAGTGGCAGGTGTACCGCGGAAGCTGGTCAACCACAAACGGAGTTTATCGTCAAACGGCTATTCTCACCGACTGCCGCTCTACTACAGGCAATACGAACTGGAGCGATTACACAATCAGCCTGCGCGCACGCAAAGACGGAGGCGCAGAAGGATTCCTGATCATCTTCAATCGGCTGGACGACGACAACTGGACGTGGTGGAACATAGGCGGCTGGAACAACACCCAACACGCAATCGAAGTGTGCGAAGCGGGCGCTAAGAGCATTCTTGGCACGCCTGTCCCCGGCTCGATTACAACCAATCGGTGGTACGATATCAGAATCGTTCAGTCCGGCGGCCGGATTCAATGCTACCTCGACAATGTACTCGTACATGATGCGGCGTACCCTGCTCTGCCCGCGCTTGTGGCTTCCGCAAGCTACGCATCGAACTGGGGCCAAGTGATACTCAAGGCCGCAAACGTAACCGATAGCGATCTGGTGACCACGGTGAAACTTGCAGGTTTAAACGCAATAGCGCCGGTGGCCTCAGCCACAATCCTCACTTCCTCAAACTGGTCAGACGAAAACACTCTTGAAGAACCACACAAAGTCGCACCAATAAAAACCAACATCACAAATGCGGCGCCAGTATTCATACACCCGTTTCCAGCACGTTCCTTCTCGGTGATGCGACTACAGTTACCGCCGCTATGGCCCACACCAATCGGCTTCGGTCTAACAAATGAACAAATTGACGCAGTTGAGCTTTCCAACGGGATACCCGTGCGCTTAGGGTCATTTATAACCAACAGCGTTAATGTAAAGTATGTCATCGAGACACCAGAGGCGGTCATGGTAACGGATACCCTCCAATTCGATCCGGGGCAACTTGTGAAAACGATCCCACTCCAGCCTTGGATGGTGCAAACCGGCAGGCTAACGCGGGTCCGTTTGGTCGACCCGGTCAACGGCGTGGTCAACGGTCACGGGCGCGTCTACATCCTCGGACCGACACCAACTACCAACCTTCCTTGGCTTGGCTACGCGCGCTTTGAGGACGAAACACTCCTATATTGGTCCGGCAGCGATAGCAAACTCCAGCGCGCGGAGATCGTGACAGGCCCGTGGGTTGTGCTCCATACTGCTCAAAGCCCGTATCGGCTCGAGTTCACCAACCGGCAAAGTTTTTATCGGCTGGTCAAAACTCAATGACAACCCAAAGACTTACTAAAAGGGCAAGCAACGCGGCTATGTGACTGGGGCCAAAACATGCAATGCGCATAATGGTGATTTTTTTGCGCAAATTGGTGTTGTCTGCTGCCCGCACCCGTGCGTATAAACTCCCCTAGCTGCTCATGAAAAAATACGGAAAAATCGCAGCTACTGTAGTTGGAGTTGCACTGATAAAAACTGCCTTAGTAGCGCAGACGACTTATACATGGATTGGCGGGACGGGCAATTGGAACGTCGGTGAAAATTGGACTCCTGCTGGGCCACCTCCAATCAACTGCGGCAACATTGTTATTGGTGGTGTAAATTCCGTGGTGACTATTCCGGTCGGTTACACAGCCAGAGTGGGCTTAGAACCGGCACAGAACCCACCATACAACATGATTTACGGCCCAGAATGGGGTGCCCAACTCCACATCTACGGTACACTGATCTACGACTGGCATATGGCACCGGTACAGTGGAATCCAGCAGCGCGGAGTTTCATAGGGATGTACGGAAATTCGTATCTGTCCGGTGAGGGTATTTGTTTAGGGGCAAGCTGGTGGTGGAATGACGGCCCATATGTCACAATGAGCATGCATGACAATGCGCTTGCCGAGATAAATTGGATGTTTTGGGGTGGTCATTTGTATTTGCACGACAACGCGATCATGAAGATAAATTACGGGTTAACGGTGGATACGGTCGGCGCTGTATCTGACGCGACCCGCCTGATTGACATCCGGTCAGAAACAGCGCAGTTGAACCTGCCCGGCGGATTTACACCTACTGTCGAAAACTGGGTTTCGCGCGGCATTCTCAAAGCTTTTGGTGGTGGCGGGAAAATCATTGTAAGCGAGGAGCTAAATCCTGGGCGGACAACTGTCATGGCTCTTGTGCCTGAGCCGACAACATTGGCGTTGATTGGCTCGGGCTGCCTGACGGTGAGATGGATGCTGCGCAGACGTACAAAATAAATGGGTGGGTAGGTCAGTAACGAACGCACAAGAGAGAGACAGGCGAAATGCCTGTCTCTCTCGGTATTATGTAGCAAAATGCGTAGGTTTTTAACGGGATAGCTTACTGGCATTTCAAAGCTCGCTCACGGTTTTATGCCTAGTCGCCAGACTTCAGCGATGGTTACAGCCAAGATCGCCGTTCACGTTCTAAGCGCTTTGGCATATCTGGCAATCTGCGCCCATGCGCATTCGGGTATCCAAGTGATCGTGGCCGGTAATCAACCAGGAGCGAGAATAAATCCCCAAATGTGGGGAATATTTTTTGAGGATATCAACTTTGGGGCGGATGGTGGGCTGTACGCAGAACTGGTCAAGAACGGTGGGTTCGAGTTCCCTGAGCCGATGACGGGTTGGTTTATGATCCGCCCCAGCAACGCGCGCGGGGGTGTTACCGTGCACACAAACGATCCGTTTAATTTAGCCAACTCACATTACGTGCGGATCAGGAGCGAACGCGATCATCCGATCGGGATTTCAAATGAAGGGTACCGGGGCATGGGCGTCCGCGCGGGCGAGCTGTACGAGTTCACTGCGCAAGCACGCCTCGTGTCAGGCACTCCGGCAGTGACCGTTGAATTGGTAGGGGCAAATGGCGAAACGCTGGCTGAAGCGCGCTTGACAGGACTGGGCGCGGCTTGGACCAAAGTTAGCGCGGTGTTATGCCCTACGCGTACTGAGCCGCGCGCGCGGCTAAACATAATTCTGTACGGGCGCGGCGCGGTGGATTTCGACGCGGTCTCGCTCTTCCCCAAACGCACATGGAAAGGGCGCGTGCCTGGGTTGCGCGCCGACTTGGTCGAGGCACTGGCTGCGCTCAAACCGGGGTTCCTCAGGTTCCCCGGCGGCTGCATAGTCGAAGGCAGCGAGTTGGACAAGCGCTACCAGTGGAAGCACACGATCGGCCCGCGCGAAGAGCGGCGTTTGCTTATTAACCGCTGGAACTATGAATTCAAGCATCGGCCCACACCCGATTACTACCAAAGTTTCGGGCTGGGTTTCTTCGAGTTTTTCCTATTGGCCGAGGATCTAGGCGCCGAGCCGTTGCCTATAATTAACTGCGGCATGGCCTGCCAGTTCAATTCTGGCGAGCTGGCACCGTTGGATCAGCTTGACCCTTATATTCAAGACGCGTTGGACTTGATCGAGTTCGCGAACGGTCCGGTGACGTCCCCCTGGGGCGCCAAGCGCGCCGCGCTGGGCCATCCGGCCCCGTTTAACCTGAAGATGCTCGGCATCGGTAACGAACAGTGGGGCCCGCAATACATAGAGCGGTACGTGCGATTCCACAAAGTGCTGAAAGAAAAGCATCCTGAAATTAAACTGGTCGCTGCGGCCGGACCCGCCCCGTCCGACGAACGGTTCGAATTCCTCTGGCCGCGGCTTGCCGAGCTGAAAGCCGACATTGTGGATCAACATTGCTATGCGAACCCGGTGTGGTTTTTCACAAGCACAAGACGTTTTGACGACTACCCGCGAAACGGCCCCAAGGTGTTCTTCGGCGAGTACGCAGCGCAGAGTCGAGGCATAGTAAACGTCCACAACAAAAATACCCTGGAATGCGCGCTGGCCGAAGCAGCATTCATGACCGGAATGGAGCAGAATGCCGACGTAGTTTGGATGGCCTCGTACGCGCCGCTGCTTGCGCACGCGGACGCGTGGCAATGGACTCCGAATCTAATCTGGTTCGACAACCTCCACGTCGTGCTGACCCCAAACTACTACGTGCAGCAATTGTTCAGTTTGAACCGTGGCGATGTGGTATTGCCGACACGAGTCGAAGGCGATCCGACGCTGCCGCAAATGGCATCCGGCGGTATAGGTGTGGGCACGCGCGCGGCAGCAGCAGAATTTAAAGAGATACGTGTGACACGTGGCGACGCGGTGTTATATGCAAGCGGTCTAACCGGTCATGACGCCGAAGGCTGGCTTCTACCCTCCGAAGGCCGATGGGAAATTAAGAACGGCACGCTTGCTCAAACAGACCCCACTAAAACTGCCACAGCATTAATTGGCGACGAGCGTTGGAGTGATTACACTGTCACGCTCAAAGCGCGGAAACTGACCGGGCGCGACGGCTTTACTGTCGTTGTGCGAAACGGGGCCCAAAACTGCCGGGTTGAATGGACTTTGGGTGCCAAAGGCAATTCGCGGCACACGCTGGTATCTTGGCTCGGCCAACAGGATCAACTCGTCGCAGACGCACCTGGCAAACTCGAAGAAGGTAAATGGTACGATCTGCGTGTCGTGTTGCGCGGGGCGAAAGTCGAGTGCTATCTTGACGGCCAGCTCGTGCATTCGGCGGAAATACCGTTGCCACGGTACGGCGGTGTTTTCGCCAGCGCTGTGCGAGAAAACAGCTCGGGCGAGATCATACTCAAGCTAGTTAACGCAACGAGTCACACACAAATGGTAAAGGTTATTCTCCAAGGCGTCGGGGGCGTTAACCCGGGCGCACGCGGGTTAATCCTTACCAGCGATAGCTTGGGCGACGTCAATGATTTCGAGTGCCCGAACCGCGTAGTGCCCAAGGATTGGCCTGTGCAGGTAGCAAGTCCCGAGTTTATGCTGGATGTACCACGTCATTCATTTTTGGTGATTCGAGTCCCAGCGTTCTGAGAAATGAGCGCGCACACGCGGAACATAAGAGGCGTGACTCGCCAGACCATGCGCGCGGCGCGGCTGCATGGTCCGGGCGACCTGCGCGTGGATGCGGTCAGGCGCCCCGCTGCGCCACGGCGCGGCGAAGCGTTGCTGCGCGTCTCGGTAACTACGCTCTGCGGCAGCGACTTACACTCATTTCTCGACGGTCGGATCGGGGACACACCGGTACCCGAGCCGCTAATCCTAGGACATGAATTCTCGGCTGTGGTCGAAGCAGTTGGCCCTGAAGCAATTGACGGATTCGGCAAACCGTTGCGGCCCGGTGCGCGAGTTGCAGTCGATCCGGCGCAACCGTGCAGTCGGTGTGACATGTGCGAGCAAGGGCACCCGAACCTCTGCCGAAACATCCGATTTTGCGGCGTCTATCCGGTCAATGGAAGCTTGTGTGAATGGATTGTGATGCCTTCGCGGTGTTGTTTCCCAGTCCCCGGCGAGATTGACGACGAGACCGCAGCGCTGCTCGAGCCGCTGGGCGTGGCAATCCACGCAATTGACCTGGCCAAAATTCGGCCTGGATCGAGCGTGGCCGTAATCGGTGCCGGCCCCATCGGACTCCTAATTGCAGCGGTTGCCAAGCTGGCCGGTGCCGAACCAGTCTATGTGAGTGAGAAGTTGCCATGGCGGCTTGCACTCGCGCATAAATCCGGCGCAGTGCCGATCGATCCGACCAAGCAAGACCCGGTCCAGCGCGTGCTTGATGAGACGCGCGGCCACGGTGTGGACGTAGCGATCGAGGCCGCGTGGGGCGCAGAGGCAATTGACCAAGCGGTTCACATGGCGCGGCCCGGCGCGCGAGTTGTACTGGTCGGGATACCGCGCGACGACAGACTCGAGTTGACGCATTCTGTTGCGCGGCGCAAAGGTCTTACCATCTTGCTCAGTCGCAGAATGAAACATTGCTATCCACGCGCCATTTCACTGGCAACTTCGGGCAACTTAAGGTTGCGCGAATTGATCACGCACAGGTTCCCGCTGAGCCGGGCGCGCGAAGCGTTCAGCCTCAATGCGGAGTACCGAGACAATGTGGTAAAAGTAGCCATCAAAAGCTCGTGATACGCATGGAAGCACCTGCTTGCGGGGTGGGCACAGTAAGCGTTTCGAATAGCACGGAATGATGCTTTTCAGGACGCAGATTTTCTGGAAAGATCGCGGAAAGAAATCGGAGCTATGAGTGCGAAGGCAAAGTACACCATCGGGCTTGATTACGGGACCAATTCAGTGCGCGCGCTTGTAGTTGACACGGCAACAGGGCGCGAGGTCGGTACCGCAGTATGGGGCTATGAACACGGGACAGACGGAGTGATCCTGAGTCGTGACCCGAACTTGGCTCGTCAGCACCCCGCTGACTACGTCAAAGGCGCCGAGGTCGCAATTAAGAAAGCATTGGCCGACGCGAAACGGAATGTGCGCGGGTTCTCGCCAGACCAGGTAGTGGGCATCGGCGTGGACACGACGGGCAGCACACCCATCCCTGTTGACAAGAATGGCCGGCCACTGGCATTTGACAAGCGGTTTGCAAAGAACCTCGCC
>JANWZY010000092.1 GCA_025061935.1 Verrucomicrobiia bacterium | reverse complement strand
AACTGCGTTTTGACTCAGCTTAGGACAAAGCTAGGCCAGCCGTGCAACTCAGCGAACGGCAGCGAAGTCGGCGAGACTCAACCGCCTACGCTCAGCCAGTGCTGAAAAGCCCTTGCAGACCTGCCTCGGATGGCTTACGTTTCGCCGCGCGGGCTGAATGCGATGCAGCGCTGCCTCAGAGGCGGCATTCGTGCTTGAGCCGCAGATTTTGGGTTGGTAGCTCAGCACGGTAGAGCAGCGGCCTTTTAAGCCGTTGGTCCCGGGTTCGAGTCCCGGCCAACCCACCAAGCCGCCTTTTGAACTTGCGGATTAACGTTTGATCGGCCTGGCGCCGAGTGCAATTGCTCCAACAAAAATGAGAGTTACGTACTACGGGCATGCTTGTATCGCGGTCGAGGTTCAAGGCCGGACGTTACTCTTCGACCCGTACTTCGGACCGAATGCAATCGCAGCAGGGATCGACCCGGGCACGATAACGGCAGATTACATTTTGATCACGCATGGGCACGAGGACCACGTGGGCGAGGCTGCAAGCATTGCAAAGCGGACTGGCGCGACCGTTATTTCGAATTTCGAGATAACTCAATGGTTGAGCGCCCGGGGCGCCAAGAAAACCTTACCGATGAACATAGGCGGAACCGCGCGGCTCGACTGCGGTATCGTGAAATTCGTCAATGCGGTCCACTCCAGCAGTTTGCCCGACGGCAGTTACGGCGGGTGCCCGGGCGGGTTCGTCGTATCAAGTCCGGAGGGCAGCTTCTATTTCTCCGGCGATACAGCCCTGTGCTACGATATGAAACTGATCGGTGAATCCACACAACTCACTTTCGCAGCACTGTGCCTTGGCGACACTTTCACAATGGGCGTGGACGACGCAGTCAAGGCCGCCGAATTCCTGCAATGCAATCAAATACTGGGAATGCATTACGACACCGTGCCCATGCTCCGGATTGACAGGCACGCTGCCCAAGCCAAGTTTAGCGTAGCAGGCAAAAAACTGATCCTGCTCGACATTGGCCAAACCCACACCTTTTAAGCAAACCAACGCGGAATAAGTGCAACAAATTGCCACTCGAGATCCCAAACCATCCGAGCTTGTGACGAGCGGACTTAACCGCCGCTTTTTCTTCACCGCTTGCGCAGTCGAACTTGGCCTGTTGGGCGTCGCGGTCGCGGTGAGCCTGCTGGCTCGGCACGATTTCCTCTCGTTGATCGAGCTGAATGCGGCAGACGCATTAATCGGCGCGGGCGCAATAGCACCCATGCTTGTACTGTTCGCCTTGGTTTTATCGGCCAGCACTGGGCCGTTCGCCGAAATTCGCATCTTCCTTGACACCGTCGTGCGAACAGCATTCGGCGCATGGACAGTGCCCATGATTGCTTGTGTCTCGATACTGGCCGGTATCGCAGAAGAAGTTCTGTTCCGCGGCGTCGCGCAGGCGGGAATTGCCTCGGGCCTCGGTCAAATCCCTGGCCTATTGATAGCCAGCGCGCTCTTCGGCGCGTGCCACGCGGTCAACCGCCCATACGCACTGGTCGCGGGAGTGATCGGCCTATACTTGGGCGCGCTGTTTATTCTAACTGGGAACCTGCTCGCACCCATCGTGACGCACGCGCTGTACGATTTCGCCGCGCTCCTCTACCTGCTCAAACTTCGGAAGCCGTAACCACGCGCTCGGAGAATCTTCAACAACGGGCACCCTGATCCTGGCCGTTATTTGTCCCCCCAATTTCCTGTCCAGGCAACCGGTGCCGCACCAAGCAGTGCACGGAAAGTTCCTGAACTGACTCAAACAAAACTCAGGCCACCCATTTCGCCGAAGAAGAGTCCGCACAAAAAAGGCCGCTCTTAGGCCGTGTGTATCCGGGCCGGCCACGGGTCCCCATAAGCACCCGCGACGCACACCACCCGGTCAGTTGTCCGCCGTCCTGCCAGATTTCGCCAACCGTACCTGCACCGCCTCGCCGGGAATCAACTCGGCTGATTCCGAAACCTCAACTATAAGTGGCAGACCGAACTCGATCCGCTGCGGTGTCGACGCGCTGAACGGATACGCCCCAGCACTGATCTGCTCAAGCTGGGCGCCGACTTTGACCACTGTCCCCTCGTAGATCGGTTGACCTGGAGCCAAACGCCGCACCTCGACCGTATCCCCCACGCTGGGCCGGCGCGTCACAGGTTGGCGGACCCATGCCACGACGCGCCTCGATCGCTCGGCACTTACCATTAAAATAGGCGTACCCGCAGTCACTTTCTGACCCGCAAACAGGTGGATTGCGCTCACAAACCCATTGATGGGGGAGGTAAGCACAACAGGGCCCTGTAAGCGTCGGAGCCGTTCACGCTGCGCCGCTATGGCGCGCTCGATCGCGTCGTCGCGCGGCTCGACCCGCGCCGCACCCGCAGCTTCAAGTTGCGCAAGCGCGGACCTAAGCACAGTCACTGTTTTTTCACGCGCAGTCACTTCAGCCCGGAGCGCGTCCCTGTCACGCAGCGCTACGTCGTACCCAAAATCGTTCCGGGCCATTCCTTGCCCTCGTGCGATGAATCCCGATTCGAGGAGCGCCTTCGCGCGCTCGAACTCCGCCTCGGCTTGCACAAGTCTCACCTTGGCCAGCTCTAAGTTTAGCTCTTCAGTAAGCAGATCAAAGTGCAATTGACTGTACGCATCCAGATTGCGCGCCTTGTCGAGGTCCATCCGCGCCTGCATCAGGCGCAGGTCCGCCTCGATGGCTTGAAGTTCAGCCTCTAGTTGCGCAGGCTCGAGCGCGCTGACAACAACAAGCGGCTGACCGTTGGTGACCGGCTCGAGCAGCTCGACTTTCAATTCCGTGATGGTGCCGTCAACTGCGCTCACAATTGGCGCACGCGTCGGTTGGACCTCGCCGATGATCGTCGGGGGCACTATGTAATGTTTCCAAAGCCAACCCGCAGCAACGACCAACACCCCAAACGTCAGCACCGGCAAATAATTGATCCGGAACCAACGCCAACGCTCGCGCAGCGGGATCGGGATAGGCTCCGAAACGACCGATGGATCAAACTTCTGATTCATCTTCAACTCGGACTGCACTCACGTGAGTGACACCCGGCAACCGACGCAACAGGCTAACCAGCTCGTCACCGCGTGCAGGATCACGTAGCAGCAACAAGTATGATAGGTCTGTCCCCTGATTCGGGTCTGCGCCCGTACGTTGGGTGGTACGGTGCCCGCGCCTAACAAACCTGTTAAGCAGCCGCTCCAGCTCGGGCAATTCCTCTGGCGGCCGCGTCCACCGCACATTCAACACCAGATCATAGCGGCGGCGCGCGCCAAACGAGGTCGCCCACAGATATAGCAACGCTAGCACCATCACAACCAGCCCAACGACTGCGGTGGTGAACTTCTGGCTCCCGGTAGCCATGCCAAGCACCAACACTAGCAATATGTAAGCCGTATCGAGCGTGTCCCGGAGCAAGTTCCGAAATCGCACAATCGCGAACACGGCCATCATCCCGAACGCCACGATAATGTTGTTCGCCAACACATTCATGACCAACGAAACCGCAACTGGCATCACGACCAACGCGCGGACAAACGATTTCGAGTAGGACAAGCCCGAGTGCGTAATCATGTAAACCCACGCGAGCACATGCCCCCCTATAAGCGCAAGCAAAAGTCCCAGTAACAACGCGGCCAGATTGGTCGGCCCAAGGCCGAAGTCGCTCTGTAATAACTCGTCGAGCATGAGCACCTAAGACTCAACCGCAGCTTAACAGGTTTCTTGCCAAAGCGCACCGAGCTCGGCCAGCCTTTCTTTGAGCCCGGCCGGCGCACAACCTCCAGCCTTATCGCCCATCAGCGCACCCACACAAGTGCAGTATTTGGGGACGCCGCACGCGACCAAGTCCAACTGCTGAACGATATCCCTTACCCATTCAGGGAACCGGTCTGTGAACTTCACTTCGAGCACTATATTCTCCCCAAATGGTCTAACTACAGACGGCATCCGCATACTCAGCTCGGGTACGTGTTTCGGCTCAGCGCTCACAAACCTGTCAAACGTGACGCGCACCGAATTGCCCAACTCGCTCACCCACGCTTCACGCAAATATGCCACGTGCACGACCGGTTGTGCGCCGATCCGCCGCATCACATCGCAAAAAATTTGAAGCGTAGCCAGGCGCTCGGAACCGTCCCCGACGAGATGTTCAGGTGCCGGCGGTTGACCTGCCAATAACGCACTCAGCGCGCTGCGCCGCACCAGCGCGCGTTGCTTCAAAATGCATTCGTTCACGCGCCGCTTAATCTCGAAGAACAGCGGCGCATCCGGGTCGGCACTGTAGTAACGGACGCGTAACTTGAACCGTTTCTTCTCGCAGCAGACCCAGGCCCAGTAAGTCAGCAGGTCGGGTGAGTCCAAATACAAACTATGGACGGGGTACGAGTGCCCGTCCGGGCCGGCGCTACCGTGAACATCAGGTCTGAGATAGGCCCGGATAAACTCGCGCGCGACCAGTGCTTGGCTCTCCGTCACCAAGTACTTACGCTCGAAACGCTGCGTCTGGACTTGGTCACGCCACATCTGATTGTTACGTTTCCGTGACATTATGGTATCCACAACACAGATTTGGCAATAATGAGTCCTACTTTTCCCTCACCCCCAAGTGGAACGGCCACGGGTCGACAAGGAGCGGTACGGAGCGACAAACCCAAAACTGGGTGCAAGCGCGATAAATCCGCAGGCCTGCTCAAAAATCGGCTTCAGATGGCAAACACAAATCTCGCTGGCGCAGTCGATGGCTTTTAACCCCCATCCTCCGCCCATTCCTAGCCGCTCAGATTAGCCACCGTAACGGGAGACACTGCTCGCGAGCAGGTTTTTACTCAATTGCTACGGCCCTTAGTAACATTCGTTGACGCTACGCAGGGTAAAGTGAAATAAAACGTGGCGCCTTTGCCCAATTCGCTTTCGGCCCACACCTTGCCGCCGTGCGCCTGCACAATGTGTTTAACAATAGCCAGGCCCAGTCCGGTCCCGCCATGTGCACGCGAGCGCGCCTTATCCACTCGATAGAACCGCTCGAACACGCGGTCTAGCGCCTCCGCAGGAATCCCAGGACCGTCGTCTTGCACAGCGACTTCAACCTCGCCACTCGCTAACAGCCGGGCGCGCACCGTGACCGTCCCATTCTCGCGCCCGTACTTGATCGCGTTGTCCAACAAATTCCCAAACACTTGCTGCAGCCGCTCCGGATCAGCATTAGCCACCAGCTCCGGCACCGCATTCAACAATGTCACCCCGCGCGCTGCAGCACGCTCTCGAAACCCAGAAAACACCTCTTCAACGAACTGCTGCAGCGGCACCGGCTGCAAATGCAACTGCACGCGCCCCGACTCAAGCTCCGAAATCGCGAGCAGGTCCTGGATAAGCAATTCAAGTCGCGTCGTGTTACGCGCAATCGCATCTAAAAATCGGACCGAATGAACCGGATCGTCTTTGGCCCCCGCCAGCAACGTCTCCACATACCCTTTAATATGCGACAGCGGCGTGCGCAGCTCGTGACTTACGTTGGCCACAAACTCTTCGCGCGCGCGCTCGAGCCGGCGCAACCGCGTCACGTCGTGAAATACCATAACAGCCCCCTGAACCTGCCCGTCCGGACCGATGATCGCGCCCGCATTCACTGTAAACCAGCGCTCCGGCGGCCCGGCGTGATGGAACTCAGTATCCAATACCCCGACCTGCGCGGCGACGTGCGCCTCAGCAGCCCGCGCATCACTGCATACACGCTCGAACAGCTCAACCAACTCATGCGAACGGATCGCCTCCAGAATAGTCTTGCCCCGCACATCATCTTTGACGCCGAACAGATCCACAAATGCGCGGTTCACAAGCTGGACACGGCCCGCACTGTCGAGCACGAGCAGCCCGGCTGCTACACTGTTAAGAAGTGCCTCCTGCTGCGCTAGCGCCTGCGCTCGAGCTTGAGCATGCAACGTTTCCATACGCGCCACTTCTGCCTTTAACTGCGCCTCCAAGTCGGAGACCCGCCGGCGATGCCACAAGAACAACCCGAGCACAGCCGCACAAAAGAAAACTGTCAGTAAAGCCTCCACGCCTCCCGCCCTCACCCGCAAAATGCGCACAACCGAGCCGCACCTCAAGCCCTGGCACCCAAAGCCGGCGGCCTTTTACGCCTCCGCCGCGGCCGCCTCGCAAATTGCACAACCGAGATTGTAAAGCACGCGCACTCGTACCGCCCCCAGTCCGTGCCACGACTACACCTACATTTATTGCGGCATGAACCGGTACCCCACTCCTCGGATTGTTTCTAAATACTTCGCTGCCGGTCCGAGCTTCGCGCGCAACCTGCGCATGTGCGTATCCACGGTCCGAGTCTCCATGTCAGGATTGTAATCCCACACATCCCGGAGGAGTTGCTCACGAGACTGGACCCGGCCCGCACGCTCGACCAACACCACAAGCAACTTGAACTCCGTAGCCGTAAGCTCGACACGCTTACCGCGCACAGTCACTTGGTGGTAAGGTATATCCACTTCCAAGTCGCCGTAAACAAACCTCTCGCGCTTCGGAGCTTGGTTCTTTCCGCGCTCAAGCAGTTTCCGCACGCGCAAAACAAGCTCGCGCGGACTAAACGGCTTGGTAACATAATCGTCCGCACCCAGCTCAAGCCCTACAACCCGATCCACCTCGGCAGCTTTAGCCGTGAGCATGATTATCGGAATATTTGCGGTCGCCGGATCGCGTCGGAGCAGCTTGCACACTTCGAATCCGTCAAGCTCGGGCAACATCACATCCAACACAATCAAATCTGGCGCTTGCGCGCGCGCCTTGCGCAGCGCTTCCTCCCCGTCCGCTGCAGTCGTAACATCGAACCCGGCCTGCTTGAGGTTGAACTCGATCACCTCGACCGCATCCGGTTCATCATCAACAACAAGGACTCTCGGCCTCATACCAGCTCCGAACACACCTAATTCATTGTCACAAAAAACCAGCAGCGCGACAAGCTCGTTACGCCCGTGTTACAATCCGGTAACTTCAAAGCCCGATCTACAAGTCTGGCCGGGAAGAATTCCATTTGCCCCGTCCCGCCCAGCTTTTTAAAAATCGCCAAGCCGTGCAATTTCACGGTTTCTCTGACCCACGTACTCGCCGCTGCTCTTCAAGAGACCGCCTCGGCCAGCTCCGAAAACCCTCATCCACATACAACCCGAACGCAACGGACACAGCCTGCACCCGCGCAATCAATTGAAACCTGAGCCAACACCGCCCAACCCACCCGCCAATAAGAAAAAAATTCGCATCACTCCATTGCGCAGCCGGCGATGATCGGCCAATCAAGCCCATATAGACAGGCACAAATCGGACAACCATAGTTCTGTCCACGACCCGGTTCGCCGCCATCAGCCCCAGCCGCGTATGTTGCTAAGTCGTCCTAGCCTGGTGAGGCGTAACAGTTCTTGTGGTAGCTCGATGCGCGGGGCGAGGTTTTTCATGCAGTCGCGCAGCTTCTCAAGCGTGTTCAGCTTCATGTATTTGCACTGGCTGCAGCGGCACGGATCAGTAGGCATCCGCATTACATCAAACTCAGGCGGACACACGAATTCTTTGCCAGGACATTCTTTCCGGAGCCGGTGCAGAATGCCAGACTCGGTCACAATGATGAACCGTTTGGCCGCGCTCGACCTGCAATAACTGACCATCTTTTCCGTCGAGCAGACAAGGTCGGCCAACTCCCGCACCTCGCGCAACGCTTCAGGATGCACCAGCACCTGCGCATCAGGAAACCGCTTTTTAAGCTCAAGTACAGCCTCGCGCCTGAACTCCACATGCACGTAACAGTTGCCGGGCCAAAGGGTCATCTTCCGACCAGTCTGTTCGCTCACCCACTGGCCCAGGTTCTGGTCCGGCACAAACAGCAGGTCTTTATGCGCCGGTGCAGCCCTGACAATCTCGACTGCGTTGCCGCTGGTGCAAATGATGTCGCTGAGCGCTTTGACCGCCGCGCTGCAGTTAATGTAGGCAATGGTGTAAAAGTTCGGGTTCGTTTTCTGGAACTCGGCCAGCTTGTCCGCCGGGCAACTGTCTTCGAGCGAGCAGCCGGCGTCCCTGTCCGGCAACAACACAAGCTTAGTCGGGTTGAGTATCTTGGCCGTTTCGGCCATGAACCGCACACCGCAGAAGACGATCACCTCTGCGTCCGTTTTGGCCGCCTGTTGGGACAGCCCGAGCGAATCCCCAACAAAGTCTGCCAAGTCTTGAATCTCGGGCACCTGGTAGTTGTGCGCAAGTATGACGGCGGTTAAAAGCTTAGGCCTTAAACGAGTATCTCAAATTGGGACGCCCGCGGGCGCGCCCGGCCCAAAAACTAGAGGCTCCAATCAGTTTTGACGCCTTATCCAAGTCTGTAACGGTTTTATACCGCACCATTAGTACCCGGCCCCTAGCCGACCATAGAAAGGCACAACCAGCAGCAACCTTTTTCAAAGGCGCGGTCTCCAAGCGCAAAACCGCCGAAACGGTTTCGATGGGCGGTGCCGGTATCAACCCGGCCGAAGCCCGGTGTTAATGAAAATTCTACCCGCTATTGGAAGTCTCAACAGTTGAACAACGAGTAAAGCCAGACGAGGCCCCTCCACTGGCGCGATTTGCTAGGGTCTCGGTAACACGCAGCCTAAAGGAAACCGTGCGCGCGCCTTGGGGTTACCAGAGCTTCTCTTTAACCGAACGCGCGTGGGCAGGCACCCCACGCGCGTCCGATCTACACCGCTAAACCAACAAAAACCCCACCTGGAATCAACCTCGGCGCCGCAGCCCGAGCATGATCGCCAGTCCACCCAAACCAATCAGAGCAAACACACTCGGTTCAGGAATCATCGTGACCAAAAACCAATCAACATCCGCACCTGGATTAGCACTGCCGCTCCTTTCATAGCTCAGGCCAACCCCGCGGATGCCCCCTGTACCGCTCGGATCAATAGTTGCGTCACGGATTGCTGCCGGTACTGTACCTGACCATGAAACACTCTGCCCAAGGCTGTTACTGATCAAGAGTGTGCAAGTCCATGGAACCAAGAGCGTGTTCAGTTCGGACAAAATGTAAATCTGAACCGATGGATCAATGCGGCGGCCCTGAATTCCGCTCGGATTCGCTGTCCCATACCCGATAAACCCCTCTTGCGTATTGGCCGTGGGATGGTTCCGATTCAACGCCCAGATGTACCCGCTGTTTGAATGGCGCACATACCACGCTGTATCCGTCCAAAAGTTGGCTGGGTTGTTTACCGGGTAGAGCGAGAAAAACCCGCTGGCCAACCAGTTCGGGTTGTTATTGATGAAAACAGTTTCGACTCTATAAATGCGCCCATCGTAAATCGTAATAGGCAACCATGCCGCCTGACCATTTGCAGTGCCGGCGACCACGGTGTCCCAGTGCCCGTCTTGATAGAACAAGTTGCCCGCCTGCCATGCCGCCCCAGTGAGGCTTATGTCCGGTACCTTGCCATTCAAGAGGTCGCTCCTTGAGCCACTGAAGCTTTCGTAGTAATTGGTGATCCACTGCGCATTCGCCGCTCCGAGCCACAGGCAGATCGCGACTGCCGTTCCAAGCAACTTCATCGGGGGGTTCATACTTTTTACTCTTCGCTCACAAATTTTTCGTGACACCATAGCCCGCTAGCTTTTTCCGCCGCTCACGCGTTCGAAAAAATCAACAACCCAGCACATTCATAATCATAAGCATAGATTGGCCCCAGTCTATCACCCAATCGGGTGATGCGTGGGAGGTTGCGCCTTGCCCCGCGCTTTTTAGCACTGCGAAACGACCATCTAGCACTTGACCACCGCGTTTTTTCGACTCCACAACTGCCCCGGTTCAGACTTACCAGCAACATGCGCCGGTCAAGGCACGCGCACAGTATAAAACTTCTGTGGCGCACCGGGAACCACCGGATTAGTGATTGTAAACGCGCCTGCACTGTCGAAATAACCGGTGCGCTCCACTGTCCAGTTGACCAGCGGTAATGCGAGGTTCGTCGAGGACACAACTGTAAAGGACGCCCACGGCGCACCGCCAATGCCGCTTAACACGAGATTAGTGCGCACCAATGCACTGGCGGTCAACGTTGGGGCCTGCAATGGGCTAACCCACAGCGTTACGTAACCGACGGCCGAGTCGATCCCATCGCTTATCGTATAAGTGAACCGATCCGCGCCGAGATAACCTTCCGGTGGCACGAAGGTAAGCACCACACCACTCTGCGTAAGGGGCACATTGTTGGTTGTAACCGTGTCGAACCCAACCAAGGACAGCCTGTCCCCGTCGGGGTCCGTCGCGCTGCTGAAGGCCAAACCCAAGTTGAAAGCGAGACTTTGATTCGTGTAGATGCCGTAATTGTAATTCACCACCACTGGCGGCCTGTTGCTTGCGACCAATGTCAGTGTAGCCACTTGGCTGGTGACCGAGCCGGAATCGTTGCTGACAACTACTCTAAAGCTTGTGGGTTGCGCGCCTGCCGTCGGATTCACAAATCTCAGCACTCGATTTGTCGCGCCAGGGATCGGCACCCCGTCACCAAGCCACTGATACCTGAGTGGCGGCCGGCCCCGCGCAACTACAGAGAACGTGGCCACACTGCCTGAGCCATA
>JANWZY010000091.1 GCA_025061935.1 Verrucomicrobiia bacterium | reverse complement strand
GGCCCAAGCAGCGAGGCCTGCCCACTGGGCCGAGACAATCCTGTTTTTGCTTGGTGCACTCCCTACCCTGGATGGCTCAGGCGCTATGTTTGGCGTCTTTACAGACTTAGGCACCCAACACCTGCGCGCTGCAACGTGCTGCGGACCATATCCCACCTCTTAAGCGGCGGAGCAGTGGCAGACCTGCATTCGACCCGCACGCCCCGCAATCCAAAATTTTTGTCCCACCTGGGACAAAAATTTTGTCAGGTCACAGGCGCACATAACCGGTCGAGCGCACGGTGCGCCTGGGTCTGTCGTGGTGATTGGGTTCGGGTCGGCAGCGCCAAGGTCGGTGTGCGGTCTGAGGCAGTGCAAGATTAATCCCGTATATGCCGCACGGCGCTGACGTACCGGGGCGTGCCACGTATGCCTAAAGATGGGGGCGTGTTTAATCACGACCGCACCTGGGCACCCGCAAATGGACTGTCCAATCCAGACGGCATGGCAACGACCATTTGTGGGACAACATCACGTTTTTGTTCGTAGTGCAGCCTTTAGGCTGAACGCTTCACGGGCTTGTCCGTGCCCGGCCAGCGGGCATTTCGCGTATGAGCATGGTCCGTCGCGAGGCGTCTGGGCGTGCGGCGCCTCGGCGGCGCTGTTACGCGCGCAGCCAATGCGCCGATAGCTCGGCGCAGTCTGGACGCTCCGCGGCACCGGCGCCGAGCCGCCAATCATCCGCTCCGTGATTTACTGAACCGCTTCACGACAAATTGGCGGTGTGCGGGTCACACTGCCTGAACGCAACATTACGGGCACAAGATCGCAGCGGGCGCGCCCATGCCAGTGGGGGCAAACGGGTAATCCGAGATGCTGATTTTATCCAGCAGCGCGTCGTCTTCGCGGTAACCGATGTAGAGTGTGTGCGCGCCAGCAGACAGGGTATGCATGCCAAAGCTGTACCATGCCCAAACGCCTTGCGGTGAAATGCTGTTGTGCATGACCCATGAGCCGTTGTCCACCCTGATCCAGAACGAGTCGCCGTCGGCGTTCGGGCAAAACACGCGGCCAGCGATGAGGTAATTCCCGGCATTGGTCACCGTGAACGGTATAACCACCCAGTCCCAACTGTTTGTTGGGGCGCTGGAGATGCTTTGGACGCCGGGCCTGACCGTGACGTACTTGCCGTTCGACGCATTGACGTCTGTGAGGATGAGCCAGTTCGTGCCGACCTGATGACACTCAGGCTCGAAGGTCTGTGTGTAGGATTCTGCCGCGCCGGGAAAGATCGGATTGGTCGTGCCCCACCATTGTATCCAGCGGTTGTAGTCCGTGGCGGCGAAATCCGGGGCGACCCTAATTCGGGTGTTCACGTTGGTGTTGCCCAGGAGGAACTTTTCGACGAACGCGACCACGGCGTTGCTCTGGGTGGTCTCGAGCACGCAGTGGTTGTGGCCGCCAATTATGTTAAATCCGAACCGGTCGTCTATGCCGAACGTCTTGTAAACCTCGAGCACCGCGCGGCATGAGACGTAGCCCGATTCCTCAGCGAGCCATACGTACGGCGGGTTGCCGAGCACGAGTAAAGCGCGGGGGCACACCATCGCGCACAGCTCATGATGGTCATGCGGCAGTTTCGACACGTTCACCCCGGCAAAATCGAACATGGAATCCTAGAACCAGTTGCGGTCGGTGGCGCCGAGTTTCTCGACGTTCCCGAGTGTCTCGGACACGCGCCAAGCTGCCGCCCCGCCCCCGCCCGGCTCCTGGGCAATGGTTAGCGCAATGCGCTCGTCGAGCGCGCCGGCAAACAGCGCCATCTTGCCTGCGTACGAGCAGCCTGTGACAGCGATCCGCTCGAGATTGATCCTGGCCGTACCGAGCTGGCCTTCGAGTTTGTACAGACCGTCAATGATGCGGCTTACGCCCCAGGCCCAGGCAGCGTACTGCCCCGAGTTCGCGGTGTTCAGGTGCGGGTAAAGCTGGTAGAACGGGTCCGAGTTCGAGTGCGACCCGTACACCGTCACCTGATTGTGGCTGTAGGTTATGCGCGCAATGTTCCGGCTGGAGAAAATGGTTTCTGGAATGCTCCCGCTGGGCGAATTCATGCCGATCACGACCGGGAACGGGCCCGAGCCGGTTGGCAGCCTGACGGCGCACGTGAGTGTTAGCGTGCGTGGCGTGCCGGCCACAAAATTGGTCACTCGCACTGTGAGCGTGCCGGTCGTGCCTGTGCCGGAGTAACTGGCGAAAACGTTGTTCAGGTCAACCGTCGGCTTGGGGCCGATTTCGTAGTGCTCGATCTCGGCCTTGATTTCAGCGCGGCGGCAGCGCCAGTCGGCGAAGTTGGTTGACCGGCCTGTCGGATACGCCCAGTTGGTCGGGTTCGTCGCCGACCACATGAACGGGTCCGGCAATGGGTGAATCACGGGCAGGTTCGCCATGGTCGGCAGGGGTGGTGGCGGGCAGTCCGCGCCCGTGTTTTCGACCGGGTACGCCAGCGGCGGGGGGTAAGAAACCGTTTGTGAGGTCAGTTCCCTGGCTCTGTAGAACCTTTGCGGCCCGGCTGGCGCACTTGTGAAAACCACTAGGCCCTGGGAATTAGCGCTATTAGCCACCAAAGGCGTCCAAGCAATCGGCGGCACCAGGCTTGTTGCCACGTCTATCGCGTATCTGAACCCGGGGTTAGCGTACATGCTCATGATCAAACTGCCCGGCTGGAGCAGTTCAGGTACTGAGAGCAACCACCGTAGCGGGGCCGGCAGCGTGCCCGTGTCGAGATTCGAGACAGTCAGGGCGTAGCCCACTTTTGCAAACGCGAGCTTGTCTATTCCCAAACCTGTTCCGCGGCCGCCGATCTGGAATGTCAGGGCCAGATTCCCTTGCGGCACGTCGAACCTGACCGGCGGTTCGCCCCCGGTCCCGGTGTGGTCGGAGATACTGACCCATTTCCATGTGTCGCTAAGCCCTGGTTCGCCCACCCCAGCCACGACCGACACAGGGTTGGTGAACCCGCAATCGATCAGCCCACTGCACAGGATCCACGCCTCGGGGTCGTCAGCGGGCTTGTTCCCAAACCCGTTCGCATAGAAAAAGCTGCCGCCGCCCGTGGCATCCGGCTCGACGCGCACGCGCGCGTAAAGGTTGTATCTGCCCGGCGCCGGGAACACGGCGGAAAACGTGGCGAGGCGCGAGCCAGTGCCCGGGGCTGTTCCCGCATCTGCCGATGCAATGCTTATGAATGACGGTGTATCGTTGTGTATCACCCAGTCCGCGCCGAGTGCACCAGATTCTGCCTCCAACACGACCAGCCCGGCGGTTGCCATGGCCGGGAGGAGAGCCGAGGCGACGGCTGCGGCAAGAATGCCCAGCAGACAGTTATTTCGCTTGGTCGGGGTAATCTTGCAGCCGCATGCTGTTCCAGACTTGGTGCGGCCGGCGTGGATGTTCCATCGGTGGGTGAGGGTTTCGTTTTTCATCGTCGGCGATTTTTCTGCTATCTTTAATCCGGTTTTGTGCCGATTGGGAATCTCCTTGCTCGGGAATCATTTCCAGAATCCCGAGGTGGAGTGATTCGTCTTCAGTGCGCAAACAATTTCAGGTCAATCGCGTCTGCCATTGCCTTGTAGCCTGCGGGGCTTAGGTGCAGGTGGTCGCCAGTGTCGTAGGCCGGCAGTAGCCTTTCGGGGTTCGCCGGGTCGCGGACCACGGCGTCAAAATCAATCACGCTGTCGTAAACTGTGTTGGTGCGAATCCAAGTATTGACCGACTGCCGTGCCGCTTCGCGTGCGGCCGTGTAGTAATTGTTCCCGCCGAACGGTGTGATCGTAGCAATGTACGGACGGATGCCGCGCGCCTTGGCTTTGGTAGCAAACTCGGTATAGGCGTTAATCAGGTTTGTTACAATTGCGGGTGCGTCCACATCAGGCACGTTCCCGATATCGTTTACGCCCTCGAATACGATCAGGTACCGCACGCCGCATTGACCGAGCACATCGCGCTCGAACCGCGCTGTGGCTGGTGGGCCCAGTCCGCCCCGGAGCACCGCGTTACCCCCAATGCCCATGTTCACAACCGCAACATTAGCCGTGGGCGGGTTGGTTGCCAGACGCCTGGCGAGATTGTCCGGCCACCTGTCGTTGCCGTCTGTGGTCGAGCCGCGCCCGTCTGTGATCGAGTCGCCCAACGTGACCACTGCGCAGCTCGGCTCGTCGGCCAGTACGTCCACGCCAGCAATGATGTACCACCGCGTCGTCTTCGTCGCTTCTGGGAGACTGGGGCTGGAGACCGCGTTCTCGGGCACGATGAACGAAGTGGTGCGCGAGCCGGGGTGCCCGGTTACAGTCTTAGCCGGGGCCTGGCCAAAGTAGATGCTAATCGCTAGGTTGGTGAGCCGCGGCAGACTGAAATCCACCGGGTCTGAGACGGCTTCTTTCCCGGGCGGGATGACAACGCTGTGCGCGCCGGCGAAACTCAGCTTTGTGTCGGTTCCCGGGGCGATTTCCCCGCTGCCCGCACTGCCTTTACCTTTGGCAAGCGCAATATGCGCTGCGTTAATCGTGACCGGCTCCGTGCCATAGGCATTGGAAAACCGGACGCGCACCGTCTTGCCGCCAAGTGTGGTATGGACGAACTGTCGGAGTGTATTTGACGCCAGCGCCACCGGCGGCAGGTTATGCGGCTCGGTCAATTGCACGCCGCACGCCCACGTGGTTACCCAGTGCGAACTGCTCGCGCTGCACGCCGGGATGGCTAGCCAAAACAAAATCGCAAGTGCGCGAAACGCCAAAATGTTCGTTACGCGCCGGCCCCTCGACGGCTCGGGAATCGCAC
This sequence comes from Verrucomicrobiia bacterium, assembly GCA_025061935.1. Taxonomy (GTDB): domain Bacteria; phylum Verrucomicrobiota; class Verrucomicrobiia; order Limisphaerales; family DTLC01; genus DTLC01. Next base: position 5,893 of record JANWZY010000091.1, on the reverse strand, counting down.
CGGCCGGGCCACAGCGCACTCCTTGAAAAAGCGTCATGCCTTCAAATGCGTTGTATGGTGGTTACCAAATACCCGATTTAGGGCCATTGGAGGGCTGTCCATCCGGGTTTGTCTCGTAGAGTATGCGCCGACCGCGGTGTTTCTGCCCGCCCCCAAATTGGCCCAAAACGAAGCCCACGCTGACTTTCCCGTTAGACGGCAACAGGCCCGGCGCAAAACTCAAGGGCATTACTTCAACTGAGGCAGGCGCGATTTTAGCGATTCGTCGAAATCAATCGGGTCTTGTGACCAGTAAACAAAAGTTTGGCCGAACGCGCCGGCCCAGTAATGGAACCTGTACCAGGAGTCGAACTTGCGCCAGCCTGCTGAGCCGTCGGCATATACTTGGTTACCACCTGCAGGATTCGCGCCTTTCATGTGCGGCGGACAGTTCGCATAGATGTAGTACCGCGGATGCGTTCGCGGCACCGCCTGAGCCGCCCAAGTGTTTCCCATCTTGATCACTGTGTCCGCCGCTAAAACCCAGTAAGGCTTTGCCTGAGATAGCTTTACGGGGCTATAACCCCTGGATGGGCTGCCGATGTTGGCCCAAACTTTCAACCCTCCCAAATACGAGTAACCAACCACCCATTGAGGCGGATCCGCGTCTCTCTCGTATGTAGGGAGATCGGTTTTACGCCCGGGGCATACCCAAACCGTGGAAAGGCGGTTAGAATCCGCCCGCAAGCCTACCAACGCTGCGGCTTTGGCCCCAGGGTGGGTAAGCGTGATCGGCACATCGTTCCGCAAGGGCAAAACTAGGTCGTCGTTTTCTTGAGCGTAAATACTTATCCCAATGCCGATTTGCTTTAGGTTATTCAGGCACGCGGTTCGACTCGCCTTTTCCTTCGCGGTAGAAAGCACAGGTAACAGTAATGCGGCCAAAATGGCAATTATTGCAATTACCACCAGCAACTCGATGAGCGTGAAGGCTCGTGCTGTGCCTTTGACGGATTCGGCGGAGACCCGACACTTAATAGCTCTTTCCGTTGTGCGCATGCGTCACTCCTCTTGCTACTTCTTCAAACACCTAACTTTTGAAGCATTCCTTGTTCCACTAGCTTTGTTTGCACCGTCCTTTGTGTTAGCTTCTGACAGTCTTTTAGTACTGCCTTTTTGTTTCCGACGCGAACTTAGACCATTTTCGCGTCCAACGCAACGTTTTTTCGGTTGCCGTATCTTCCCAGCCGAACGGTTGGTAGTCATACATGCGCTAGGCTTCGCTCCCGCGTAATCACTGAGCAAGGCGCGCTGCAAAGCCGATTCAGTGGCTTTACGCATTGCCCGGCAAACAATAGGAACAGCTCAAGCCGGATCGAACCTGTCAATAGGCTAAACTCAAGCCCCAGATTTTCTGTTCCTTATAGGCAGGGTTAAGAAAAGCCGGGACTCAGCCTTGGTTTACGCTACCCGTTGCAGTTTCCGCCAGTGCGGCGACGGTCGCGGACAGTTAGTTGGGTGCCTCGTGAAGCGACCATCTGCCGTTCCTCTCGGATTTGAAACTGAAATGTCGCTGCTAACCTGCCCTCTTACGTGGCAGGCTACTGCCCTGTCGCGCCTGACGGCGCTAATCGGCAGTGCCTTAGGCCTGCCAAGCGACGGCCACGTAACCCACCGACTCGCCCGCGCTTTCACGAGCGCGGCCACGCGGCAGAAATGGGAGCTGCGCTTGGCAAAACCTAGGCCCAATCGAGCATGGCTGTAGGCTTCCTGCGCTTTGACAAGCGAAGTTACGTGCACCTTCGGTGGCTATCAAAATTTTTGTCCCAGGTGGGACAAAAATTTTGGAATGCGCGGATGTGTTGAGGGCTTGGCTGCTGCTTGGCGTTCTGTACATGGCAGGCTAAATGGTTGGCCGCGCCAAGGGCACATCGGCACTCGCAGCGTCTAGGCCTGCCGGCGTGAGAGGCACATAGTGCCGCGGTGCCAACGGCAGCGTCTCGGCTAACCAATTCCCCAAGTGTCGTCCGGGGATGGTAAAGCAGAAGGTCCAAGGCCTGCTCGGGCTCATCAAGCCAAGGCTGGATCTCACTGGCACTTCTAGAGCCGGTTTGCCGTGAAGATGAGTGCTTGCATTGTGCTGCAGAGAGCGTTTGGGGTGGCGCCGATTTATAGGCGGTTTGGCTCAGGCCTGCCAAAAAGCGGTCATGCAAAGTTGGGGGGGTCACAGTTCAAGCGTTTTGCGACCTGCACTACGTTTACGGAGACCCGATTCGGAAGCCCGGCCACGCGCAGCCCACTCAGCTTAAAGGCCTGTGACCAAACGCCCACCGCTTGTGTTGGGACGCAAAACCCGTTCAGACAATTTTGGCCCCCCACATCCGAGCTCTTGAAAACAACTGGCCGGTGCGCGGCCTTTCACACGCTGCTGAAGCTTGCTGGCAATGTAGCGCTGCGAAAAGTGCTACGGCCTTGTTCCGAGACTTAATCCCTCAAGCCCTGGCCAAAAGTGTGGAACCTACGGGTGTGGGATACGATTACAGGCTTGGCTGGTCCGGATGCGCGCGGCGGCGCTTTTTAGGCCTTCGGCGCGCGCGACCAGGTTAAGCGTGCCCGGTTGGCCAGGTTTGCCCCGCACGATGACCAGGCAAAGTCCGTTGAATGCTTTCCGCGAATGGGATGGGAAAGGGTCGAAATCTGTCGGGTCGCCGTTGTCGGTGGCCACTATTTCGCCCGGGCCTTCGAGCGAGAAATGAATCCGGTTACTTGCTGCAGGTACGGTTGCTCCACGCTTATCCGTGACTTTAACTGTCACGAAGCACAGGTCGCTGCCGTCGGCCACGATGATTTTTCGGTCCGGCTCGAGTTCGAGTCGTGCAGGCGCGCCCGCTGTCCTGACTTCTGACTCAGCCCAGCGTTTCCCGTTTTTGTATGCCACAGCCTTGAGCGTGCCCGGCTCGTAAACTACATCGTCCCAGCGGAGGCGGTATTCGAATGGCCCCTTCTTTTTCCGCCCGAGCGATTTGCCGTTGAGGAAAAGCTCCACTTCGTCGCCAGAGGTGAACACGTGCACGGGGGTGATTTGGCCGATGCGGTCTGGCCAGGTCCAATGTGGCAGTATATGAACCATTGGCAGGTCGGGGCGCCACCGGGATTGGTACAGGTAGAACCGGTCTTTTTTGAACCCTGCCAGGTCGAGTATGCCGAAGTACGAGCTGCGCGAGGAATAGTACGGGGTCGGCTCGCCGAGGTAATCGAATCCGCTCCAGACGAACTCGCCCGCCACAAACGGATGCTTGTCGAGCGCGGCGAACACTTTGTCCGGTGATGCGCCGAAGTCGGCTGTGTAAAGCTCGTATGCGCTTACGTAGCCTCTCTTTGGATCGCCGCCCTGGCCGTCTTTGACCGGCGCGCTGATACCGTCGAATACGGGGAACAGGTAAGTGCCGCGGGTGCTGACGGCGGCTGCTGTTTCGGTGCTCAAGATGACCTTGTTCGGGAACGCTTTACGGAACGCGGCGTATTGCGGGGGAGTTGTTATACCTTTCAGCCCGGCATAGGGTGGGGTGTCGCGGATGCCTTCGCCTTGATAATTCAATCCGATAACGTCCACAACGGCTGGCAGGGGCATGTCCGGCTTGGCCCAATTCATGGCTGTGGTTACGGGGCGGGTGGGATCCTCTTCTTTCGCGATTTCGTACAGGCGTTTTGCCACTGCTGCGCCGCGCTCGCCGGTGTATTGTTCGCCCACCTCGTTGCCGATGCTCCAGAGGATCACCGATGGATGGTTCCTGTCCCTGCGTATGAATGCGCGGAGGTCCGGCTCGTGCCAGTCCGGGAAAATCAGGTGGAAATCGAGCGGTGTTTTTTTGCGTTCCCAGCAGTCGAAGATTTCGTCAACGACCAGGAATCCCATTTCGTCAGTTAGGTCCAGCAGTTCGGGTGCGGGCGGATTGTGCGCCGTGCGGATAGCGTTGCAGCCCATTTCGCGCAGTAGCTCGAGCTGGCGCTGCGCCGCGCGGCGGTTGAACGCTGCGCCTAATGCGCCCAGGTCATGGTGTAAGTTGACCCCTTTTAGCGGGATGCGTTCGCCATTAACGATCACGCCTTTGTCCGGATCGAACTGCACGTCACGGATTCCGAACCGGGTCTCGTACTGGTCCACCAACTCGGGGCCGCGCCATACTTTGGTGACGGCCAGGTAAAGGTTCGGCTTTTGCGTTGGTGGCGGGCCCCAGAGCTGCGGGCTGGCGAGCCGTACCGTTCTCGTGACTTTGGCTAACCCGCCCGCTGGCACTGTGGCCGCGGCTGGCGCGGTAGCAGCCACAGGTCTGGCGCTGCGCCGGCCTGCACGGTGGTCACACGGGTATATTTCTGTGACGACTGTAACTTGTGTTTCGGCACCTGTGGCGTTTTCGACTGTGACTTCAACGTGCACGTCGGCGGATTGGCTCGAGACGTTGCTCGTGACGAGCCAAGTGCCCCAATGCGCCACATGGACCGGGTGCGTCTTGGTGAGCCAAACGTTTCTGTAGATACCGCCGCCCGGGTACCACCGGGACGAATCCGGCGGGTTATCGAGCCGGATCGCAATTACGTTTTGCTCGCCGGGCTTGATATACGGGGTTAGATCGAGCCGCCACGACGCGTACCCGTATGGCCAGCCGCCAACGAGTCTGCCGTTGCACCAGACGGCCGCGTATGACATCGCGCCGTCCACGTCCAGGAAAAAGCATTTACCCGCGTCCGACGCCGGGATATCGAGCTTTTTGCGGTACCAACCGACACCCGGACTTGGTAAGCGGCCCATACCCCCGCCTGCGATCCGGCCTGTCGGGTCGAACGGCCCTTCGATCGCCCAATCGTGAGGCAGGTCGACGCTGCGCCATGAGCTATCGTCGAACTCGGGCTGCGCGTAACTCGGTGATGGCGCTTGTACTGCGGGCCAGGTGTGACGCTTGGCAGCGTCTTTGATGAACGGATTGGCTGTAGGGAGAATCCAGGGTTTGAGCACGGGCTGGGCTTGCTTGGATGCTTTTTCGGGGTCGGTAGGTTCAGCGTCGGCTGGCTTATCATCCCGCCTGTCTTTGACTTCGGGGCGTACGTCGTAAAGTAGTTGACCCCCGGCGTCTGGAGTGTCGGCTTTGGTGAACCGCCAGCCGCTGTTTATCAATATGCGCTCGCGCGGACTTAGCGGCTGCGCGGCAGCTTGGTGCAAGGCCGGAGTTAGCACGGTTAAACCCACAATACCTACAGCGTGTGCGGCAACGGAAAGCTTTGTTGTCATGGCGCCTTGTAAAGTTGGCGCTTTTGTAGAATGCGCGCGCCGGTTAGCCAAGCAAAAACCGCCCACGGACGTGCTGGCCTTGGCGGTGGGAACTTCCTTACGAGTTGGCGTACGAGCAGACCATAGCCGCGGCGTCATTTGACGCGGAAAGTGTGTCGCTCAGGCTTGAATGCTTCGGGGCTGACTGGGTAAAAAGGCGGGCGACGGATGCAGGACACGACCCCTGACAGCGAACTGGTCAGGCGCGCCAAGGCAGGCGAGCTGGCCGCTTTTGAAGAGCTGACGAACCGGTACGAGCGCCGGGTCTATACGCTCGCTTTGCGAATTGTGGGGAACCAGCAGGATGCTGAGGACGTGACTCAGCAGACTTTCCTTAGCGTGTTGGACCACATTGGCGAGTTCCGGGGGGATTCCAGTTTTGCGACATGGCTGTTCCGCGTCGCGACCAATGCAGCCCTGAAGGTACTGCGCAAGCGGCGCGGATTGGACACTGTCTCGCTTGAGGAAGCAACCGAACCCCAAGCTGAGTCCGACAAAATACCGCACCCGGAATATATAGCCGACTGGCGCCAGAGCCCCGACACGCTTGCGCAGCAGGCCGAGACCCGGCAACTCCTCGAGCAGGCG
>JANWZY010000090.1 GCA_025061935.1 Verrucomicrobiia bacterium | reverse complement strand
ATAACACCCACGATTGGCCAATTGGACAAATTGCTCGAAGTCTTCATATTCCGTGCTGGTTGGTTTGTTCGGCTTTTTGATTCGAAAGTATGTGCCCTGCGCATTTCGCAGCAAGAAAAAATGCTGATCTGATGAGTATTACGCACGCAGTTTTTCTCCGCACGGCAGGTCGGGGGGCAAGTATGGCTGGCTCGACGCTCGGCTTGTCCCGTCAGGCCTGGCGAGCGTGCGCCGTTTCCGCACGCCGCAGGTTATAGCTTGCGCTATTGCCCGACGACCCTATAAAATTTTGCCGGATAAGCGCGTATGTCCGAATCCATCCACTCGAATGTTGCCGAGGCGGAGTTCGTTACCCACGCATCAGCCCAATCGAGCAGGTTTGTGGAAGTCTGGATTCGGTATGTAAATCCTGGGAGGCCTCCAACTTGAAGTGTGAGCGCGTGTGCCGCATAGGTGATTCCCCTTATAGCCGGGGGCGGGAATGGCGTGACCACAACGTAAAAAGCCTGCGTGGAGGTCATGGGCGGTTCACCATCGTCTTCAGCGGCTACCACGACCAGATTCGTCCTGGTGGTCCATCCGATCGGGACAGGCCAACGGAATGCCCCTGTCTGGTGGTCTATCGAAGCGCCGACAGGCGCGTCGACAAGTTTGAAAGTCACAGTCTGAGCTGGCAAATCATTGTCAATGGCGACGCACCGGTTTGTGGCCGCGTTCCCCGCTGTGACTTCGACATCGGGCGGACGGATGAACTCGGGGGGTGTATTTGGCGCGTTTGTCGTCGTGATGAGCACATGGATGTGAACAGGGCCGAACCCGATCTGCCACGCGCGGTTAGTGACCGTTACTTGGAAGCTGGCCATGCCTGTAAACTTCCGTGCAGCAATGACCCTTAGCGTTCGCCCGTCTGCAAGCAAGCTTACCGTGCAGTTTGAACCTGGCAGGACGATGAAATCGAGGTTGGTCAAGCCGCCAAAAGTTTCCGTGAGATCAATGTGTGTGAATCCGTTCCTTGGGCACAACGCGTGCGGCGCCGCTTTCCAGTTCAAATAATCTTCAAGCCTGCTGTAGCCCACTGCGTTGGTCAGGTTCCGATCGGACGGGTCGGATGGATCGAGTCCCATGGCCAGCTCCCAGTAATCTGGCATACCGTCGTTGTCGGTGTCTGCCGGCGGCGGCTCGCTGGTCAGGCTTGGCCAGCCCCCGGCCTGATCGGGGTAGTCAATGATCCGACCAGTGCCGTTGAGTACGTTCTGTGCGACCCGTTTGTCCACAGCGTCTCTGCGCCAGGGCAGCGCGCCTCCTGTGGCGAGCACTTTCAGGAGCGCGACCTGCGCCGGGTCGGTCGTTACCGCGGGGCACGTAAACGGCGCGTTTGTGGACCTGTACGTGCCGCTGAACATGCCCCAGCCGCTATTGGTCGGGTTGAATATGCCGTCGCGGGACAGGTCAATCAGGTTGCCTTCCTGGTAAATCCAGGTTGTTGTTGCACCTCCTTGAAATGCGTAGTTGTAGTCCTTGTCCGGCCCGGCCACGAGTGCGTTGCCGATGTAATTTATTCGGACGAACTCGGTCTCGCCGCCGCTGTAGCCGGCGCGGTCGCCCCAGTTGTAAATCACGTTGTTCCGGAAATCGAGTGTCCACAGCAGGTTCGACACGCCCGAGCCTGCGCGCGGGCTGCGGCTGTTGTGGTGCGCGTACAGGTTGTGGTGCCACGAGTATATGGTGGGCTGGTTTGCTGAGATGATCGAGCCGTAACCGTGCGCGCCCTTGCTGTGGATCGAGTTGTTAAGCGATTCGGTGATGAAGCACCACTGCACGGATAAATCGCGCGCGTCCATGCTGGCGGACAGGGTTTCGTCCACGGACCAGGAAGCTGTGCAGTGATCAAGCACAATGCGTTGGCCGCCGGTGATCCAAACCGAATCGGCCTCCTGCAGCGCGTTTGTGCCGAGCCGCACACGCAGGTGGCGAACGACAACGTCGTTTGCGTTTATCGTGACATCGTAGTTCCGTAGGCAAATGCCGTCGCCTGGCGCAGTCTGGCCGGCTATCGTGAGGTTGGGCTTATTGATCGAAAGGCGCGACCGCAGGTCAATATACCCTGACACTTTGAACAGGATGGTCCGTGGCCCGGTGGCCGAGGCAATGCCGTACCGCAGTGTGCCGAACCGGTTCGGATCGGTCGAGCTGGTATAGTCGTAGAGGCTGGTTACGTAATAGACGTCGCCGCCGCGCCCGCCGCGCGCTGCAGCGCCTGCGCCCTCGGCGCCGGGAAATGCCGGTTGAGCGTATGCGAGCTGGACCTGATGAGTACCGAGGCAGGCGGCGAGTACGGCCCACTTCAGGCGCGGTTGCAGGTGCATTAGCATGCATATCAAGCTACGCGCAAGTGCGTGTCGGGATGAATCAAATCTTTTTGCAATTCGGTTTGAAGAATGTGCACAGGCACGGCCTAAGGGATTGAACCTGCGCGCGACCGAGTGCATTTTTCTGGCGTGAAGCGGCCCAAACGCGTCCTGTTAGCATTGGGCTGGTACGATTACCGGCTGCACCGTGGCATCGAACGGTACGCGCTGGAGCACGGTTGGCATCTGTGCCCGGATGTGACGAAGGAGAAGGTAATCCCTTGGGGGTGGGATGGTGACGGTATCTTGGCATGGCTCGGCGCGGGCGACGACCTTGCCGAATTCGTGATGCAGGCTCGCAAGCCGACAGTGGATTTCAGTTACAGGCGCAAGCATCTGCCCTTCCCGCGCGTGCTTGTGGACCACAAAGAGGTCGCCAAACTGGTGGCAGACCACTTCATTAGCCGTGGGCTGAAACACGTCGCGTATTATAGCGACGTTGACAACTGGGCATTCAACGAGAACGGGTCTTGGTTTATTCAATTTGTTGCCGCGCGCGCACTGGACTGTGTCTGGCTCAAATGGCACGAGTCGCCCGATTACACTACCGGTAAGCTGCAATGGCAGAAGAAGCGTAAATGGCTCGCGGCGCAACTGAAGCGACTCCCCAAACCACTGGGCGTATTCGCCGCCAACGACGACCGCGCCATCGAAGTGCTCGAGGTATGCGAGGCGGCCGGACTAAAAGTGCCGGAGGAAGTCGGTATTGTCGGAGTGGACAACTCGATCATGGCTGTTGATGCTATGCAGATACCTGTTAGCAGCGTGGACACCAACCTGGAGCTGGTCGGGTACATGGGCGCCACGCTGCTGGATAAACTGATGCATGGCCATCCCCCCCCGACGGAACCGTTGCGTATTCCGCCCAAAGGATTGGTTGTGCGGAAAAGCTCGGACCTGCTCGCCGTGCAGCATGAGGGAGTAGCGCGTGCGTTGAGGTACATGTGGGAAAATTTCAACCGTCCGATCGGTGTCGAGGACCTGGCGCGGCTCGCAGGCATGTCCCGGCGGAGCCTGCATACGGCTTTTGTTCTACATTTAGGGCGCACGCCAGGTGCTGAATTGCATAATTTGCGGATCCAGCATGCCAAAAAGCTTTTGGTCGAGACCGAGCACAAGGTCGAAACGATCTCCGCTATGTGCGGTTATTCGAGCCTGAACAGCTTTTCGGTCGCGTTCAAAAACGCCGTCGGAATCGCACCTGCCGAGTTCCGCGCCAAATTCAAGCCCTAAGCGTGTGTGGGAATGGGGGGCGCCTGCGGTCGTTACGGCGCTTAGCCAGTAAAATGTGGCCGGCGTGGCACCTGCAGCCCTGCACATTTTTCAAACAAGTTTGCATAAAATCGGAATACGTTACTGTGCGGCCAGTTCATATATTTTTTGTGCGTAGATGAATCGTGCAGGCGTTAAACTTTCCGGGGCATCGGGGCAGCGCTGTTCGGCAAGGTTGAGTTGCGCCGGACCGGTGCCACCACCAGGGTTACGCAATCGCGTGCAAAAACTTCCAAAAGCGCGCCCCGAACTCCCAGCCTTCACACTCATTGAACTTTTGGTCGTTATCGCCATCATTGCAATCCTGGCTGCGTTACTCCTGCCGGCTCTTGCGAAGTCGAAGGAACGCGCCTTGCGCGTCAACTGCGCAAGCAACCTCAAACAAATTGGCATTGCCCTGTTCTTGTATGCCGACGCCAACAACGACACCTTGCCTGTGGTCAAATTCCGTGACTCGAATTCGTGGTACCCGTATGAGCTTGCCCGGATGAACGCCAGTGCGAAGTTGCTCACCGAAGGCCCGCACAACCTGGGCCTGCTCTGGCATACGAAGCAGGTTGCCGACCCACAGATCTTCTATTGCCCAAGCGGCAAGAAGTACGGCAGCGGCTGGACTTACTCGTACTACACCGTGAAAGATGCGTGGCCGTTCGGAGTCGAAAACACTGCCGAAGACAAAGTCCGTGGCGGTTACAGCTACTTCCCACAATCGCAGACGATGCAGAACATGGGCCCTGGGCTTTTGCTGCCGGAAATTAAGCCGTTGGGCACGGGCAGTTACCTTGTGCCTTTGAAGGTGAGCCAGGTCAACCCCGCCAAAAGCATGGTCACAGACCTGGTGCATAACCTAAACAGCCCCGCTGCTTCGCCGCACAAAGAAGGCGGCCTCGCAGGGATCAACGCGCTGTTTGGCGACGGGCATGTGGTTTTCCAAAGCGCGCGGCGCTTACCGCACGCTTTCGATCCCGCGTTGTGGGACGGTATAGGCAACGACGGGCTCAAATACCGCAAAGCGATGAACATGTGGCAGCCGTAAGAAAATTTCGCAGACGAACTTTCCAACTCGTGACCTTGTTTAAACCACGACGAGCCATGAAAAACCAAAGCATAATCAGACAACAGGCAGTTCGGCGAATCCGGCGGGCCTTTGTAAGCCTTTGCGCAGGCGCACTGTGTTTGGCGTGTGTGCAGGCTCAGGTGCCTTTGCCCATTTACGAACCGTTCCCGCTGTCCTATACAAATTCCCCCAGCGAGAGCACTCCAGTGCCTGCAGGCGGGCCGGCTTATCCAGCGCTGAGGTTAGGCGCCGGGCCAAGTGCCACACTTTGGTCGCTTGGCAACTCACCCGGCGGCGGTAGCGCAGTAATTGTCGGCGGGCCAGCAGCGCTTAGTTACCCAGGGCTCTATGCTGGGGACCAGCCCAGTTTGGGCTTGTTCATCCGCACCAACGACACGACTGCGAATCGGACCCGCGGAATTTTGTTCCCGGCTGTGAGTGAAGGTAGTCTTTATGTTTCATTCCTTCTGAACGTGGTGCAATGGCCCTCCACAAATGGTACCGTGTCACCATACAATCGGTTACTTGTTAAGCTGGACGCGCTGAATACTCCTGGCAACTACACTGGCACGGAAAACATGGCCGGGGTGTGGATCACTACTAACCGGACCATTGGCATAAGCAAGCGCTCCAACTCGCTCATCGGCGCAGAAACCACCTCCACACTGCCCGATGGTACACACCTGATCGTGCTCCGCTACAAGTTCAACCCTGGCGACGGCGACGATGAAGTCGCGCTATGGCTGGACCCGCCGCAGGCCTCGCTGGGCGTGGCCGAAGAAAACGTGCCTGAGCCCACACTCACAATCACCGGCGGCACCGATGTACCCTCACTTTCTTCTCTGTTGATTTACCATATCGGGACCGAGGTAGTGGTAAGCGCGTTCCTTGACGAGTTCAGAATCGCCACTAATTGGGCGCAGGTAACGCCCACACAGGCATTATGCGTGCCGGCCACTATCTCGGTGCATCCGACTAACCAGACGGTTAATGAGGGCGTGGCCGCTATTTTGTCCGTAATCGCCGGCGGCTCCGCACCCGCATTCCAATGGCAGTACAGCACAAACAATGGCCTCAGTTGGTTTAACGTCACGGATGGAATAGGCGCGACCAGCCAGACTTACTGGACGCGGCCTTTGACGCGGGCAGATAACGGCATCCAATACCGTGTGGTTGTGAGTGTAGCCTGCAGCGGCGGCTCGGCAGCTACATCCTCGGTGGCCACCATTACGGTCGTGCCCGCAGTGCCCACACCGCCCGGTGTGGTCGTTGATGACGAGTTCAACGATTATTCGTACAACAACTTGCCTTACGGGATCAGCAACTCTGTTTGGTTTACCGGCACAGCCGGTGCACTGGATGCTGGCAGCGGCGAATACATATTGGCGACTGTGCCTAGTAGCACCGTCAACTGGCTCGGTTTCTTCACAGACGATTCAGTTAACTTGCCGGTGCACCTTGAGGTGGGCAGAACGATCCGCGCTGCGCTGTGGTTCAAGGCGCGAGACATTGTAGCGAGCAACGGGAGCGTGCGGATCGGATTGTTCAGCTACGCCGATGGCGCAACTCGCCCCACCACCGACGGGTTCGGCAACAACACGCGCGGTCAGAACGTCCGTGGGTATATGGTTGCGCTCAATTTCGGCACCAACTTTTCAGGTGCGCCGTTCGCATTCTACGCGCGGAATAATTTGGCCGGGTCGGACCTGATGTGGACAATCGCCGACTACTTGGCGCTCGGGTCAGGCCCTGCGGGTATGGCCGGCCAACCGGCATTCCAGAACGAGACGATGTACGTGTTCGAGCTGAGCGTGACCCGGCGCGCGACCACGGCTGTGGACATAACCGCCAAGGTAACAGGGGGCGGCACGAACTGGGCACATACAGTCACGGACACTAACTATTTGTACCCGCGATTCGATTGCCTCGCAATCAGGTGCGGCGGCGCGGCTGCGTCGGCGAGCCAATTCGAGTTCCATAGGTTCCTGGTCGAAGTCACAGAACCTGCACCGCAACCGGTGCCGCTCAGCGTGGTATTCTCGGGGGGCAATATCACGCTAACTTGGTCAAACCCGGCGTTCAAACTGCAGGCTGCTCCAGCCGTGACCGGCCCGTACACGAATGTGCCGGGCGCCGTTAGCCCGTTTGTCGTGCCCGCGAACGCGCCGCAAATGTTCTATAGGCTCGTTTGGCCGTAAACTGCGGCCAGTAAAAGGCTGTGATGCTTTAAATGAACGGTCTGGAGACCGTTGACCACGATTGATAAGTGGGCTGAGGCGCGGTTAAGGTTGGGCCACGTTGGCGCGGCGGCGCCAAATGAAAACCAGCGCGCCGAACCCGGCAAGCAATAGCACGCTTACCGCAATGGCGCCGCTGTGCGCGTACTGCGGCAGAAATTGAAGCGCCGCTGCGCCCACAAGCGGCCCGGCGCAGTTCCCGGCGCCGATTGCAGCCTCATGCAGCCCGCCATGCTCGCCTTTGGTCTCGCCCAAATCCATTGCGTAAAAAAGCGACGAGTAGTAAATCAGCCCGGTGCAACTTCCGAACACCAACTGCGCAGCTACCACGCATGCCAGGTTCGGAACCGTCAATATAATGGCAAACGATGCAATGAGCAGCGCGACCGCGCCGAATAACCACCCGGCGCGATAGTGCCAGCCCGGCCAGGCCCACAAGAGCCCGAACGCTATCACGCGCGCGAACAGCCAGGTCGAGCAGTAAAACCCCGCTTCCATCGGAGACAGCTCAAGCCGCAACGCCACAGTCGGCATCGCCGCCACCAGCGTGTTGATTGCCATGTACGCGAACGGATTCGCAACCCACGCCATGTGCAGGAATGTCTTGGCGCGTGCGCCGGGGCAATGGCCGGCTGGGTCAGGCTCGTTAACGGCCGCAGTCACCGTGTGTGCCCGTGGTGCATCAGGCCGCGAAGCGGCCCGCTCAAGCACGAGCGTTAGCGCAAGCAGCCCCGACACTATCGCCACGGGTAGGCCGAACAGGCCCGGCGCGCCGAGTTTCTCAACAAGCGCGCCGCCGGTGAAATACGCGAGCGCGCCCGTACTGGCCCACACAATGTTGTAAATGCCCACATGGTGTTGAATCCCCGCTTTTGATTCGTTCTCGCTGACCAACGCTTCCAGCGCAGGCCACGTCAAGCACATCCCTGCCACAGCCACAGACATGGCGCACACGCGCGCAACTCCGGAATCGCTCGCCCAGCCGAACAAAATCGCGCCTATCATGACGCTGAAGCCTAGCTTCAGAGCCGTGAAATATCCGGCGCGTTGCGCGAACCGGCCGCCCAGCCACGACCCGATCGCATAAACGAGGCCTGTGAACGCGGCCAGGCTCAAATTGGCCTTGGTATCGAACCCGTGCCGCGCCTGCATGAAAAAGTACAGGTAGTAAAAAAAGAACGTCGTCACGAAGGAGTTGACCCCTTCGATGACGAAATACCACGTTTTGAGTCGCCGCATTACCATTTTCGGCTCGCCGGCGGCAAATTGGAGCATAAAATCCGGCTGCGCTCAATGCGCAACATGATTCGGCTTTTACCGGGGTGCACACGGCTGCGTGCCACACCGCTGTCGAAGCCATCATCTAGGTATCCTCCGGTTCCGTTTCTCTCACGCATCTGGTTGAGCTTGGTTGGACGCCATGAAACCTTGCTTGTGTATCCCAGCCGACTTATTGCGGTGGCCCAATTGGCTGACAAGGGTTCGCGCAGGACGCGCTTTGGTTACGGTGCTTAACCCTGTCAATTGCAGAGGACTCAGTATTTCGCGGCCTGAAAAGCCTAAAGCCGCGCAAAACGGGTTAATTAACAGGCAGGTGCAGGACTGCTTTTTAATGGCTGTTTCCACTGTAGCTTGCCGGGCGAGGTACCGAATGAATGGAGTGTACCCCGGCGTAGGCGTAACGCCGTCTTGCATTTTTTTCAAAGTTTTTTGCAAAAATTTTGGATGGAAGGCTCTGGCAGGCTCGCCCGGATTCTGTCATACATAGGATGTTTCTTAAAAAGCACACCAGCTCGGCGAGCGCTTGCTTAAACGTTTGGCTGAAACGAAAAAGTTGGCCAGTTAGCGAGCGTGTTAAGGAAAGTGCCTTAAGACACAAAAACCAAGACCGACCATGAAAACAACTTTTCGAGACCGGCAAGTGGGCGCCTGCGTTTTTGGAGCTTTGTATGCGGCTGCATGGTTGTTGGTGAATTCTGTCCGGTTACTTGCAGCAGATGGTGCTTGGAACGTTGATGCCGATGGGACGTGGGCGACTTCTGGGAATTGGCTGGGCGGTATCGTCGCCGACGGCCCGGGTAGCACGGCTTACTTTACCAACGACATTACTGCGACCCGAACCGTAACGGTTGGCGCCGAGCAGACAATTGGAAACCTGCACTTTGGCGACGCGGATGCAGCCTCAACACCAGGGGCGTGGATCGTGACGGGGAGCAATTTGGTTTTGACAAGTAGCGCCACAGTACCGGTCATCAGAGTGGATCCTATCAACACTTTGTCGGACCCTACGAATGATGTGCAGATTCTTTCGCGCATAATCGCCGCACAGGGGTTCGTGAAGAAAGGAACTGGTACGCTTACCCTAACTGCTTCAAACTTCTTCGGTAGCTCGGTCAGACTGGAGGAGGGCGAAGTCTTCCCGGTCCATGCCAACGCCATTAGCACCGGCAACCGCGCGGTAATTTTTAGCGGCGGCGCCGTTCGAGTTGTGGGCGGCGGCCCCGCACTAGGCTTTACAAACCAGATTGTCGGCACAGGTGGGATCAAGCACACAGGCGGGAACTATGACAGTTACAACGGGCCGTTTATTGGTACAGGTACAGTACTCATTAGCTCCCCAGCTCGACTTACAATTGGCGGCGGCGCAGCAGGCGCGTTCAGCGGGTTCACAGGCACAATTGACCTTACAGACAGCACTTCTGGGAATAACACGCGAATCAACCTGGGTGGCACGAGCATCTATGACATGAAACACCTCACGCTGCATTGCGGAACGAATGGAGGCCGGTTTACTTTTAGGACCACAACCACCCCGACTCGTGTCCTTATCGGCGCGCTTTCGGGCGGCCCGAGCTCACGGCTCCAATCAAGCGAACAAGGCGGTTGTACCTCGTTGTACTGGGAAATTGGTTACTTGAACACCTCGACAACCTTCGAGGGCACGATTCGGAACTACAACGGCATGGCGGACCGCGTCGGGCACCTGGTCAAGGTCGGCACGGGCAAACTCACTCTGACAGGTTCCAGCGATTATACCGGGGTCACGGTGATCAGCAACGGTGTGCTTGCATTGGCGGGTGGGGCGGCACTAACCGGGCCAACTAACTATATCACCGTAATGGCAGGCGCCACATTCGACGTGTCGGGACTGAATTCGCCTTTCGGGTTGAGGGCCCTGCAAACACTGGGCGGGAACGGAGTTGTGACCGGCGATGTAGCCCTTGTAGCAGGCACAATCAGTCCCGGCGTGGGCATCGGAACACTGAGTTTCTCGAACAACTTGTCCATGAGCGGTTCATCAACTGTTACGAACAGGTTCGAGATAACCGCGCCCGGCGCCAGTGACATGATAATCGTTGGCGGCAACCTGACCCTTGCCGACACGGTAGTGGTGCGTGTTGTCCCGACCGGGCCTGTGATCCCGAACGGTGTTTATCCTCTCATCCGTTGGGGTGGGACGCTTTCGGGCGACATTGCCAATCTTTCACTCGAGTATCCGGCTCAGCAGGGCACACTTGCGCTGAAAAAGGACGCAGTTGCCAAACAGATCTACCTCGAGGTGACGGGCGTCCCAGGCGCTGCAAACTTGATTTGGCGCGGCGATGGAAGCGCTAACAATTGGGACCTGTCCACGCCGAATTGGTGGAATGGTGCCGCGCTGACCACGTTCCGGAACGGCGACAACGCTATCTTCGACGATACCGGTTCGAACAATGTGCCAGTTAACATCGCCACGGAAGTGAATCCT
Organism: Verrucomicrobiia bacterium; assembly: GCA_025061935.1. Lineage (GTDB taxonomy): Bacteria > Verrucomicrobiota > Verrucomicrobiia > Limisphaerales > DTLC01 > DTLC01. Next base: position 3 of record JANWZY010000090.1, on the reverse strand, counting down.
GCC
>JANWZY010000008.1 GCA_025061935.1 Verrucomicrobiia bacterium | reverse complement strand
CAATAAGCTTGGTGTTCATGGTTGTTTCGGAGAGTTAGATGCCCGTGCGCGTGCACTTGTTCAACCTGACGCAAGCCCGAAGCACAGTCGCATTTTACCATACATTTGGCAAAGCTCCAACCACTGTTTTACCGCCACTGGGCCCGGCCGGAAAAACCGAAATTGAAAAACTGCGCGCCAGACCGCATCTTCGGGGTGTGAAGCATTGCCATATGGCTGTGCTGTTGTGCGTCGCGTGCACGATGCTCGGCGGGTGCAAAAGAGACCCGGCGGCGGCCCGGCCCGGCCCGGAAGTTGATCCTGTGTACGGGCACCTAATGCATGCGTTGCCGAAGCTCCCGACCGTCAAGCTGCGCGTCGGCGAGCATGAGCTGGTGGCCGAAATAGCGCGTGCGCCGGTCGAAATTGCAACAGGCATGATGTTCCGCACCAACCTGCTCGAGACCGAGGGCATGCTATTCGTTTTCCCTGCGCCCGGGCCGAAAAATTTTTACGCCAGGAACTGCCTCATCCCGCTGTCTGTAGCTTATATCGCCCCCGACGGCACAATCCTGCAGATTGTGGATTTGCAGCCTGGCGACGAACGCGGCGTGCAGTCGTAGTCCTCGAACGTGCAATTCGTGCTCGAGGTGCGCCAGGGCTGGTTCGAGCGGCGCGGCATTCGCCCGGGCGCGTTTGTTAGCACCGAAAAAGGCGCGCTCCTAAAGACTTTTTTCGGCGACTGAGGCTGCAGCGAAGACCCTTTTATGAAGTGGCAACGAAACCATTGTCGGATCGGGATGCTTATCATGTGTGTGGCCTGTGCGGCGAGTGCGTACGAATTCAGGACGGCGGGCAGTGTGGGGGACGTAAAGGCTGCCGCGCTGCTCGGGCGAATGACACTGCGCGAAAAAATCGGGCAAATGGTCCAGGTTGATTTGCTGGCGCTCGCGGACAAGGAACACTTGGCCCGGTACGCCATCGGCTCGGTGCTCAGCGGCGGCGATTCAGACCCTGCGGACATCAGCCCGAAAGGTTGGGCCGACACATACGACGAGCTTCAGCGCTATGCGCTAAAAAGCCGGCTCAAAATCCCGATCATCTATGGCATAGACGCCGTGCACGGGCACAACAACGTCAACGGCGCGGTCATTTTCCCGCACAATATTGGCCTGGGCGCGACCCGCAACCCGAGGCTGGTCGAGCAGGCCGCACGCATCACGGCCACGGAGGTCGCTGCGACCGGCATTGACTGGACATTCGCGCCTGCAGTCTCCGTGGTCAGAGACGAACGGTGGGGACGCACATACGAAGGGTTTTCCGAAGACCCCGAACTTGTTGCCGAGCTTGGCGCGGCGGCAGTGCGCGGGTTCCAGTCGCGCCGATTGTCGGGTCCGACAGCCATCCTGGCCTGCGCCAAGCATTACCTTGGCGACGGTGGCACTGCGGGGGGCAAAGACCAGGGCGATACAGTGTGCGACGAGGCCACGTTGCGCAAGCTGTTCTTGCCCCCGTATCAGGCTGCGGTCAAGGCCGGGGTCGGCTCCGTCATGGTCTCGTTCAGCAGTTGGAACGGACTGAAGATGCACGCGAACCGCTACCTCATCACCGAGGTGCTCAAGGGCGAGCTTGGGTTCCAGGGGATAGTCATTTCCGACTGGGCGGCAATTAACCAGTTGCCGGGCGACTACAAGGATCAAATCAGAACCGGCGTGAACGCGGGCATCGACATGTTCATGATCCCTGACGGCCCGCCGAAGCCGAACAACTACGTCCAATTCATCGAGCTGCTCGAAGAGCTTGTGCGCGAAGGCCAGGTGCCCGAAGCGCGAATTGACGACGCGGTGCGGCGGATTCTGCGGATCAAATTCGAGCTGGGACTGTTCGAACGGCCGTTCGCGGACCGCAAATTGCTAAACTTGGTCGGCTCGGCGGCGCACAGGAAAGTGGCACGCGAATGCGTCAGGCAATCGCTCGTGCTGCTCAAGAACGACCGGAACGTGTTGCCGCTGCCGAAAAAAACCGGGCGCATCCACGTCGCCGGCACAGCCGCAAACGACATCGGCATCCAATGCGGCGGCTGGACAATCACGTGGCAGGGCAAGCCGGGCAACGTGATAGACGGGGGCACGACCATTCTGCAGGCAATTCGCCGCGCTGTGCATCCGTCCACAACGGTCACTTACGACACTGACGCGCAAGGCGCGCCGGGCGCCAACTTCACCGTTGTCGTGCTCGGCGAAAAACCGTACGCAGAAGGTGTGGGCGACCGTCAAGACCTCTCGCTGCCGGAGTCCGATCTGCAAGTCCTGCGCAATGCGAAGGCGAGCGGCGCACCCGTGGTGTTCATATTGCTCTCGGGCCGACCGCTGATCCTTGGCGAGGCACTCGAGCTGTGCGATGCATTGATCGCCGCGTGGCTGCCCGGCACCGAAGGCGACGGCGTCGCAGACGTGTTGTTCGGCGATTACAACCCGACGGGGAAACTGTCATTTAGCTGGCCACGCTCGATGAGCCAGGTACCGATCAATGTAGGCGACCAGAGTTACGACCCGCTGTTCCCGTTCGGGTACGGCCTCAGGTACACCCAGAAAAACGCGAAACGATGAACCCACGCGCGCGAAAGGAACCGTGGCCACTTGAGCATTGCTCCTAAATGTGTCTTACGTCTGGCATGAACCGCACGAAATCCGCTGCACTGTTCGAGGAAGCGCTCAAGTACATCCCAGGTGGAGTTAATTCGCCTGTGCGCGCGTTCCGTGCTGTGGGCGGCCAGCCGTTCTTCGCCCAGCACGCCGCAGGCGCGCGCATCTGGGACGTGGACGGACACGAATACATTGATTACGTCTGCACTTGGGGCCCGGCCATCCTCGGCCACGCGCATCCGAGGATAATTGCTGCGATCAAAGCCGCAGCCGAACACGGTACCAGCTTCGGCGTCCCAAACGAGCTGGAAGTGAGAATGGCGAAACTGATCTGCGCGGCCGTGCCGAGCATCCAAAAGGTGCGCATGTGCAACTCGGGCACCGAAGCGTGCATGAGCGCGATCCGGCTCGCGCGCGGATTCACCAAACGCGACAAGATCATCAAGTTCGACGGGTGCTATCATGGGCACGCGGACTCACTGCTCGTGCGCGCTGGCAGCGGCGCGCTCACTTTCGGCTGCCCGGACAGTGCAGGCGTGCCTGCAGACGTCGCCAGGCACACCATTGTCCTGCCGTTCAACGATCCTGAAGCCGTCGAGCGCGCATTTGCGGCCAACCCCGGCCAGATCGCCGCCGTGATCCTCGAGCCTGTCCCCGGCAACGCAGGCGTGTTCTTGCCCAAACCCGGGTACCTAGAAGCACTCCGACGCATCACCGAAGCGCACGGCGCACTGCTCATCTTTGACGAGGTCATGACCGGGTTCAGGCTCGGCCCCGGCGGTGCCCAGGCGCGGTTCGGCATTACACCAGACCTGACCTGCCTGGGCAAAATCATCGGGGGCGGGCTGCCGGTCGGCGCATTCGGCGGCCGCGCAGACATAATGGACATGCTCGCGCCGCTCGGGCCTGTGTACCAAGCCGGCACGCTCAGCGGCAACCCGCTCGCTATGGCCGCCGGCATCGCCGCACTGGAAGAACTCGGCATAAGCACCGACGGCGCGCCTGCGCCTGCACGCGCCGCGTCAGGCCGGCCGTACCAACGCCTGGAAGAACTCGGCGCTTCACTCGAAGCGGGGATCAAAGAAGCCGCGAAAGCCGCCGGTGTGCCGGTCACGATCAACCGGTGCGGCTCAATGTTCTGCATTTATTTCACCGACAGGCCGGTCTGGAACCTCGCAGACGCCATGACAAGCGACCGCACACGGTTCAGCAAATTTTTCCACGCAATGCTCGACGCCGGCGTGTACATCGCCCCCTCGCAATTCGAGGCCAACTTTATCTCGACCGCGCACACCGAAGCCGACCTCGAGCAGACCGTTCGCGCCGCCGCCCACGCATTCAAACAGTTGTAATAACCCTGCGCCCGCCATCCCGCTCCGAGCGCCCATGCAAATCCCTGATTTTCAGGCAGATTCAAAAAATTTGTCCCACCTGGGACAAATTTTTTGAATGCAGGGGGTGGGTAGGTTTTTGATGCGTGTCGCGGCTGGTCAGGAGCAGTTGCAGTGTTGAGGATGTGACGGATCAGGCCTGAGGCGGGTGAAGGAGCCGGTCGGGTCGGCGGGACTTGGGGCCTGGATCGGAAATTGCGCTTTACGGCGTGACCGGCGGCTGCATTTGTGCCAAGCTGGACGCATGACAACTGCTGAGGCGATCCGGCTGCTGGACAGGTTCCGCGCAGGCGAGGTGAGCCGCGACGAAGTCCTGCGCGCGTTTCAAGCAGCGCCGATTGTGGACTTGGGCTTTGCGAAGCTCGATACGCATCGGGCGCTGCGGCGCGGCTGCCCCGAAGTTGTCTTCGGCCCGGGCAAAACACCGGCGCAACTGGTGAAGATAGCAGATGCGCTGTTCCAGCGGCACAAGCGTGTTTTGGTCACGCGCGCCAGTGCGGAGCAAGTGCGGCTGCTCAAGCGTAAATTCAGGCGCGCCGTGTTTCACGAGCTGGCTCGGTGCGTCACAATCGAAGCGCGGCCGCTGCCGAAGCGAGACGGGGTGATTGCTGTTTTGAGTGCCGGCACAGGCGACCTGCCCGTGGCCGAAGAAGCCGCTGTGACGGCGGAGTTCATGGGGAACAAGGTCGAGCGCATCCACGACGTGGGCGTGGCCGGGCTGCACAGGCTGCTTGGGCACTTGGACACGATCCAACGCGCAAACGTGATCATAGTGGTTGCGGGCATGGAAGGCGCGTTGCCAAGTGTGGTAGCTGGCTTGGTTGACAGACCGGTGATAGCTGTGCCGACGAGCGTTGGCTACGGCGCAAGTTTCGGTGGTGTGGCGGCGCTGCTGGCAATGCTCAACAGTTGCAGCGGCGGCGTGACCGTGGTCAACATAGACAACGGGTTCGGCGCGGCATACGCGGCCAGTTTAATCAACAGTCTTGTTTCGCGCGATCAATGATTTGGCCTTTGCCGCCGTCTTAGCTTCGACGGTGCGCCAAACGACCCCACACCCATCGGCCGTCGTTGATGCTGCAGGTTGAAAAGGCCCGCGCCCAGTTGGCTCCAACGGTTATGCGCGTGAAGCAAGAGCGCGTAACTGCCCCGATTTCAAGCGCGTGGCGCGGGTCAACTAGCCCTAGAAACGCCGCGGGTCGGATAGCCGGCCGTGATAATCGCGCGATTCCGTGCTATTCAGGTCGCCTGAGTACTGCGCCCTGGCTCGCATTGGTCACCAGCCACTGGTACCGTGCAAGCCACCCAGTGACTTGGCGTCTAACTGGTTGCCAATTTGCGCGGCGACGCTCTAATTCTTCAGGCGGGACCAATATGTCTATGCGCCGGTTCGGGAAGTCTATGCGGATCCGGTCGCCATTCCTGAGCAGGGCGATTGGGCCGCCTTCAGCCGCCTCCGGTGATACGTGCCCGATGCATGCGCCGGCTGTGCCGCCGCTGAACCTGCCGTCCGTGATCAGCGCCACTTTGTCGCCCAAGCCCATGCCTATGATGTAACTGGTGGGCGATAGCATTTCTTGCATGCCCGGCCCGCCACGCGGCCCCTCGTACCGGATTACAACGACATCCCCCGGCTTGACCTTGCCAGCAAGGATGCCTGCGCAGGCGTCCTCTTGACTCTCGAAAATGATGCATGGGCCTTCGAATACGAACCCTGGGCCGCACCTGGCTTTGAATTGCTCGCTTATGCCCGCGGTTTTGACCACGGCACCCTCCGGCGCCAGTTGACCGAACATAATTGCGAGTCCGCCGTCAGGCGAGTACGCGGTCGCGCCTGTGCGGATGCAATCGTACGGGTCGAACTTGTCAACGGCATCGTAAGGCATGGCTGCGGTGGTGTCGCCGTCGGCAATTGTGACCGGCGCGGTGGTAATTGAGCCGCGGCTGACGCGCCAGTCGCGCACTTCGACCTGCGTGAGCGTGGCTATGAGTTTCGGGGTCGCGTCTGGCGCTGGGAACTGCCAGAAAGCGAGAGCGGGGGCACCATGTAGCATACGGAGTTCGGCACGAACCACGCCTTGTGGCTGGGTCGCGATTCGCTTCATAAGCTCTGCTAGGCCTGGTGCGCCCCTGCGTGTCTCGCCCGCGTCGAGCGTAACGGTACTGTCTCCAGTAAACAGCAACTGTGCGACCGCCCAGTCTGCGCGGTTGATCGCGCACGCGAGGCGCCAAAGCGTGATTGTGCGTTGGTCGCCGGGGCAGAGCCACACGGGCAGGCGCGCTATTTTCAGTTTATCCCCGTCGCGCACGAGCGGCACGCACGCGCCTGAGACTTGCGCTACTTTCGCCCAGTCAGTGCACGTGCTGGACCTGACATCCCACTCGGCTATGTTCTGCCCGATCGTTTTACCAGTCACAGTTTTGCATTCGGCATGGATCAGGCCTAGCCGCGCTAGCTCGCCGAGGATCGTATGGATTCCGCCGGCGCGGTGCACGTCTTCGATGTGATAGGGGGATGACGGTGAAACCTTGGATAGGCACGGCACGCGCCGCGAAATTTCATCGATCCGCGCTATATCGTATTCGATGCCTGCCTCGCGCGCGATGGCGAGCGCGTGGAGAACGGTGTTGGTCGAGCCGCCCATGGCCATGTCAAGCGCGAACGCATTGTCGAACGCTTCGCGTGTGGCGATGTCGCGCGGCTTCAGGTCGAGCCGGATCAGTTCAATGATTTGACGCGCGGCCCATTCGTACAGCGCTTCGCGCTCAATGGAGGTGGCCAGGATTGTCCCGTTGCCCGGCAGCGCCATACCGAGCGCCTCGCAGAGGCAGTTCATCGAGTTGGCTGTGAACATGCCGGAGCAAGACCCGCACGTCGGGCACGCAGTTTGTTCCAGGCGCGCGAATTCTTCCGGGCTGATCCCACCGGTCTGGAGCTTGCCGATGCCTTGGAACACAGAAATGAGGTCTGAGGCTGTGCGGGCCGGGCGGAGCGGCTCGGGCAGGTCCGGCGCGCCAGCGCGCTGCAGGATGCCTGCGGCCATAGGCCCGCCGCTGACGAAGACGGTCGGGATGTTAAGGCGCATTGCGGCCATGAGCATGCCGGGAATGATTTTGTCGCAGTTCGGTACGCAGATCATGCCGTCGAAGCAATGCGCATTGATCATGCTTTCGACCGAGTCGGCAATTAGCTCGCGGGACGGCAGCGAGTACTTCATACCCGCATGGCCCATGGCGATTCCGTCGTCTATGCCAATAGTGTGGAATACGAACGGCACGCCGCCGGCACGGCGCACAAATTTTTTGAGTAGTTTGGCCACTTCGTCCAGGTGCACGTGGCCGGGAATGCAATCTGTGTGCGAGCAACAGATCGCCACGAACGGCTTGTCGAAATCGGCGTCGGATTCGATAACGCCTGTGGCGCGGAGCAGCGCGCGATGCGGCGCGCGTTCGATACCTTTTTTGATAGTGTCTGAGCGCATGGTTTTGTGGGACTTTACACCGACTAAGCTGCCGAGTCACGTTTGCAGTGAGGAGCTGGGATTCGGCTTTTTTGATCCGGAACACGGGTAGTGCCAAACTGCTCGCTTGGTGCGGGCGTTTTCGGGTTGTGGCGCAGCCCGGTGAATTTCGCTGCGCACAGTTGAATTGCGACGGGATAGCTTGGGAGGTACTACCGACACCGGTTTGGGCCGTTTCGCACTGGCCCGGCTAGGAGACGTGGATTCCTGTGGCCTGGTGATCCGGGCGGTTTGTGGTATATCCGAGTGCGAGGATGCGATGCGGTTGGGTTTCAGGCACGCTTTACGAGGGGGTTTATAGTCGCGTGTCGGTCGGGTTGTGCGTTCAGCAGCCGCTCGCTATGCCGATCTGGCGCATGAGGGGAGGTTCCATTTTATGCCGCTTTGGCGTGTGCTTACGGGCCGACGATGCGCCAGAAGGCGGCTTGTGCGCCGGTTGGTAACTTCGTCAGCAGCTCGATTTGGCCGGTAGCAAGATTGGTTGTTACTTGGTGGAGCCAGTGTGCGCAGGCGATGTTGGTGCTTACTTCCAGTGCGATTGGGATGTTTGGCGTACCGCTAATGCGCAAGCGGATTTCCGGTCCCTCCGGACGGATGCCGGTAAACAGCGGGTTCCAGAGCCGTGTCGGGCGCTCAGCGAAGGTCGGCCCCCAACCGGACTTGTTGGGCAGGTAGTACACTGTTACCCCGTCTGCGGAAGAGAAGATTTGTTGACCCACTGTCGTCGGTGCATTACCGAGGAAATAGACCCTTTCCAGTGTGGAGCAATAGACGAATGCGTAATCGCCGATTGTGGTCACGTTTTTCCCGACTACGACACGTTTTAATCCGATGCAACTTAGGAAAGCCCGGCTACCGATGTTCGTCACCCCGTTGCCAATGACGACGTTGGTCAAGCCGAAGCACCACTCGAATGCGCGCTCGCCAAGCCACGTTACAGTGTCGGGTATAAGCAGGCTGGTTAAGTTTGTGCACTCGCAAAATGCACTCTCACCAATGCCGGTTAGGCCAAAGGGCAAGTGGATGCTGGTTAGTTGGTAGGCGCCTGAAAAAGCCGTTGGCCCGATTCCGGTTACACCCACTGGCACAGCATACGCGCCTGCGCGGCCAACCGGGTACTGTAACAGAACAACCGGATTCCTGCTGAACAGTACACCCTCGCTGCTATAATAGTTAGCGTTGCCGGCTGCAACGTTTACGGCCAAAAGATTGGGGCAACCAACAAATGCACCCTGGCCAAGCCAAGTTAACCCTTTGCCTATGCTCACGTTGGTCAGGCCCGAGAAACCGAATGCTTGTTCGCCGACTGTCATTACACTGTCTGGCAGAGTTATGGTCTGGAGCATTCTGCACCAGGCGAAAGCCATGTCGCCGATGCCGATCAACCCGTCCTCTAATGTAACGTTCTGTAGATTCCAGCATCCAAAGAAGGCGTTTGCCCCCAGGTTCGTTACGCTGCTTGGTATGCGGACTTGCTGGATTCCCGTACCTTCAAACGCGCCCCTGCCGACCGTTTTCAGGCTATTAGGAAGGCTGAAATTGGTGATATTTAAGCAACTGTGGAACGCGTAGTTGCCTATCCACACGACAGTGTTGGGCATCATTACGCTGGTGACTCCGTAGCGGTTAGCGAATGCGCTGTTGCCGATTCCGACTACCGGGTACCCACCCAGTGTCTCCGGGATCACGACCTCGCCCGAGTAAGCGGGATCAAGCCCTGTGATAATGGCTTGGTTCTCGACCACAATGTAATTGAACGGGCCTTGCTGTTGGCCAGTGGCTGAAATAGCCATAGCCAAACAGGTCAACATAAACAGGGCTGGCTGTATGAATTTCCTATACGCCATAGACTTTCGAGATTTCGGGATTCTTCGACCTCACATTTTGGGCCATGCCTAACGTAAAGCCGACTCCGGGCACGCCTTTGGTCAGCCAGGACCAACGAGGACAAAAAATGTGACCACGCGTAGCTTTTCGAGCGCTGCGGCCTGACGGTGCATTAAGCCCAGCGCCCACTAATTGCTCCACTGCCGGACCGATTCGGCGTATCAACATTGGCCCATCCATCAAGTTGGCATCCAACTTAATCGCGCCCACAATTGCTTTGTCGTGGTCACGCTGCGGGCCTGGAGCCGACTGCCGCCGTTAACGACCGCCGTTTATTCCGAGCCTTTTCCTTTTGCGTTGTACTGAGATTAAAGCCCGCTTGGACGCTGTCAAGAGGCACGGCGTATCCGCGAGCCCCCGCACATGCTCGAGTTGCATGGCGGCGCCGGGGGATGACTGTTCACAGGGGTCAGCCGAAGGTTTAAGGTGAGGCTCAGGTTAAGTGCCCGGATTCGCCACGGGGCGGCTTGCGTCGCCATCTGCACAGGCTCTAACATGCGGGCGCAGGCGTTCGAAGGCAGACAGACCCCGGGGCAATGAATGCCTCAAAAGCGTTTGATTGCCTGGGCATGCTTTGCGCTTTTTTATGACGCCGGAGCAATGCCAGATGCTGGTTGCGGCCGCAGCCGGGGCGCGTCGGTTCGCGCGTGCGCCGTATTCGAAGTTTCGGGTGGGCGCGGCGCTGTTGGCGCGGTCGGGCAAGGTCTATGCGGGCGCGAATATTGAAAGTGCCAGTTACGGCTTGACCTGCTGCGCCGAACGCGTGGCGCTGTTCAAAGCGCTGAGCGAAGGCGAGACCGCATTTGTCGCGATTGCGGTAGTCGCGCGGCTGCGCGGCGGGCCGATGCCGTGCGGTGCGTGCAGGCAACTACTTGCTGAATACGCGCCAGATGCGCTGCTGCTTGTCGCGGACACCAAAGCCCTCAAGAATGTCCGCAAGTTTACCATCAGCGCGCTTTTACCGGAACCTTTTGGCAAGTTCCGTTAGGAACACGCGGGTTGCTCAAACATTTAGGCCGCTCGGAGGTACAAGGCTGGAGCCATAACGCGGCCTCGACCGTTTTTGTCAGTCCGCAGCATATCCCGTGTGTGGTGATGGGGGTGGTGGGGAAGCTCTGAAAAGCCCGCGCCCGGCGCAGTTATTCGGGGTGTCACGCTGCTGCGCCGCGCATAACCGCGTTGTTGCATGTGGCCTTTTGGCCCGTAGTGGCGCGCGGCCGAGGTGCACAAAATTAAGGCCGAAGTGCAAAATTTTCATGGTAAGCTGCCTTTACTTTGGCACAGATGCGTGGGATTACTGATCCGTGAAGGAAACCGGCGCAGGCTGAAGAACTCACTGTGACAGAAAGCGATGGCGCCGAAGCGGATAAGGAGCTTTTACAGTTGGTTTGGCTGCTGGGGCTCGAGCCCAGCAGCGCCAACGTGCAGGACGGAAATTGCTGCGCCGCGTCAGTTGAATCATACATTCCGCAATATGTGCTGCAGTCACCGATTTGGAGATTTTCGCAGGAGGGTTAGTGGTGCGGTTTTGATCCTCTGCTTAACGATCGCTGGGTGTGTTAACGGCGCAGTGCAGGCGCTGCCGTTTCATGATCCGTTCGATTACTCCGAGGGGAATTTGTACAGCGTAGCCGCTGGTGTGTGGGATGCCGGTGGAAGCGCTGGGCCTGAAATAACGGTTGCGCAGGCAGCGGCACTGACTGCCCCGGCTGGGCTTGCATCAGCCGCAGGTAAAGGAGTGCGTTGGGCGCCGAGCGGTACCGCCCGGCGCGCAGTGGTGCAGTTCGCGCCCGTGACCAACGCGGACGGCAACAGGGTTTATGTGTCGTTTTTGCTGAACATTCAGACGCCGCCGAGCAGCGGCTCGCGGTTGATTGCGTATCTCGAGTCCAGCACATCGAGCACGACCTCACCGCAACTGGGCATTTTTGTGGACAACACGTCGCGCGTCGGGATCGGCAAGAAGGTGACCAGCCCGGCTGTGTTTTCAGGAAGCCTGAGCGCGGGCACGCATCTGGTGGTGGTGCGGTACACGTTTATTGCCAGCGGCAACGACCAGGTAGATCTGTGGGTTGACCCGCCAGCTAGCACGTTTGGCGCAGGCGCCCCACCGGTGTCACTGGGCAGCGCGACCGGCTCGAGTGACCCGAGTACGCTCGGATTTTTCCACATCTACACGCCGAGCGGCGCCGGGCCAGTGCTGTTCATTGACGAGGTCCGAATCGGCACCAACTGGGCGGATGTGACGCCGCCGGGCGCGCTGCCACCGGTCAGCCCGGCCCGACCGCGAATTGCGCACTGCGAGTTAGCTGCGGGCGCAATGCGCTTAGTGGTAACCAACGGCACGCCGGGCGGGGTGTTTAGAATCCTGAGCAGTCCGGATCTTGGCAGGCCGCTGGCGCAATGGGAACCGGTGGCGACGAACACACTGGCCAGTAACGGCGCGTTTGAATGGTACGGCCAGGTTTCAGAAACCGACCCGAGCAGGTTTTACGCCGTGGAAATGCTACCTACCGGTACGAATGTGGCCTGCACCCCGGTCTCGATTCTGGCCGAGCCGCAGTCGCAATTGGTCCTGCTCGGTCAAGCGGCAAGGTTCGAGGTACTGGCACACGGGACTGCGCCGGTCTCCTATCAATGGTACAAGGCTGGGGCGGCTATCCCGGGCGCAACGAATCGCGTGCTCGAGTTCGCTACTGTGACAACCAATGAGCTGGGGGAATACTTCGCTGTGGTGCGGAATCCGTGCAGCACGGTGACCAGTCAGGTCGCGCAACTGATCCTTGGCCAACCGCCGACCGACGGCACGTACTTTGTGTCGCCCACAGGCAATGATTCGAACCCGGGCACTGAAGCCGCCCCGTTCTACAGCCTTTCGAAAGCGGTCGCTTTGGCCCGGCCCGGGGACGTGATCTACATGCGCGGGGGCACATATTTGTACACCAGCACGATCGTAATTGACCGGCCCGGCGCGCCGACGAACCGGATCAAACTGTTCGCGTACCCGGGCGAACGGCCAGTGCTGAATTTCTCGAACCAGCCTTACGGCTCGGCCAACCGCGGGATACTTATCACCACGAACGCATGGTACTGGCACATCAAGGGCTTGGAGATTTGCTACGCCGGCGACAACGGTATGAAGATCGAAGGCTCGCATATCCGCGTCGAGCAATGCGTGTTCCACCACAACGGTGACAGCGGACTGCAGATCGGGTTCTCACACAGCTTCGTCAATCCTGGCGCCATGCTCGCCGCGTTCATCGAGGTGATCAACTGCGACTCGTACATGAACTACGACCCTGACAATCGCGGCAGCGACGCTGACGGGTTCGCCGCAAAAATGCACTGCGGCCAGGGCATTGTGTTCATCGGGTGCCGCGCATGGAAAAACTCGGACGACGGCTGGGACCTGTTCGAGACCGACGCATCGGTTGTCATCAGCAACTGCTGGACATGGCACAACGGCGATGCGTCCTTGTACAACGTTGTGGGTGGTTCGTTCCAGGGTAACGGCAACGGGTTCAAGCTCGGCGGCAACGGCGCCGGGGGTAACTCGAAAGGCACGCATTACGTGTACCGATGCGTTTCGTTCAACAACAACTTCCCGGGGCGCACGCGGCACGGGTTCGACCAGAACAGTCACCGCGGTGGCATCGTCATGTACCACTGCCTGGCGTGGAACAACCTTTACAACTACTTTTTCGAAGACGCGCCCGAGTCCGGCGCGCCCATGATTTTCAAGAACAACGTGAGTTTCGGCGCCACAGCGAATGCGACCGGCGTGACCCAATTCCCGGCCGGGACGATCCAGCAGAACAACAGTTGGAATTTGTCCGTGATAGCAAATGCGGCGGACTACACCGACCTCACCGAGGCTGCTGCTGAAGCGCCGCGCGGACCCGACGGCAGCCTGCCCACCGGGTTCGCGCGCCTGGTCGCTGGCAGCGACCTGATAGACCGCGGCACAGACATCGGCCAGCCGTACTTGGGCACAGCGCCGGACCTTGGCCCGTATGAGTTTGGCGAGTAGCAAGTTGCGCTAGCTCGGCGCGATGTGCTCCGCGGGGCAGTCCGAAAAGAACGGTTTTTCGCCCTGCGCAGGCACCGGCCCGGAACCGGACCGTCCGCGAGCGTGGAAATCGTCCCAGCTGGGCTCTGGCTTCAGAGATAGGCCAGTCGAACTGAGATGGTAATGAATGGCAAACAGCGCGCACAATTGAGCGAGTGAACCCATGACTCCATCGAGCTTTTCCAGAATAGACGCTCCGGATTGCGGGCCTCGCCGGAGAAAAGACACTTTGCGTCGGGCCGTATTTCACCTCGGATGGATTACCATAGTTGCATGCGTCTTAGGGTCCGCTCCAGCAAGCGGCACAACATACTACGTAGCCACAAACGGGAATGATTTGAATCCGGGGACGGTCGAGCTGCCGTTCGCCACGCCGCAGCGCGCGGTCACCAACGCGGCGCTGGCGCCGGGCGACATCATCTACGTCCGCGGCGGGGTGTATATGCTGAATACGCCCGTCAAGCCGGCGAAGCACGGCACTGCGACGAACTACATCCGGCTCTGGGCGTATCCGGGCGAAACGCCAATATTCGATTTCTCCGGGATGAGTACTGTCGAGAAAGCGCTGGACGTGCGCCGGAATTATTGGCACGTGAAGGGGATAGTGGTCAGGTACGCGCCGGACAACGGCATTTTTGTCGCCGGGCTGGGGAACATCATCGAAGGTTGCACGGTCCACGATTGCAAGAACGACGGGTTCGTGCTGGGTAGCACGAGTGCGCGGTGCACAAACGCGCTGATCCTCAACTGCGATTCGTACCGGAACTTCCAGCCGTCGAGCGGGGGCAACAACGGCGACGGGTTCGCGGCCAAGGCCGGCGCGGGCCCAGGGAATGTGTTCATCGGTTGCCGCGCATGGCACAATTCAGATGACGGCTGGGACTTTTACTACAACACAAACTGCCCGGTCGTGCTGTCCAACTGCTGGGCGTTCATGAACGGCTACGACCTGTGGGGCGTGGGCACGAATTTCAGCGGGAACGGGAACGGGTTCAAGCTTGGCGGCGCGGGCACGCGCGCAGGGCATTTCCTGACCAATTGCGTTGCGTTCTGCAACGCGAACAAAGGGTTCGATCACAATCATTCGCAAGCGGGCCAGACAATTGTCAATTGCACGGGCTACAGCAACCGCGTGAATTTTTCTTTTTACGAAACACCGGCTGTCGGCACGAACCTGCTCATCAACAATGTCGCGTTCGAGCGCACACCGACGAACCTTGACCCTACGACGATTCAAATCTCGAACAGTTGGCAGCATTTCGTGGTGAGCGCGGCGGACTTCGCCAGCCTTGATGTCTCGCTCGCGCTCGCGCCGCGCGGACCGGATTACACGTTGCCTACAAATGCGTTTTTGCGGCTCGCGCATGGCAGCAGGCTTATAGACGCGGGCGCCAACGTGGGCCTGCCGTATCTCGGCGCTGCGCCGGACTTGGGCGCATTCGAGTTCGTGCCGGCTGCGCCGGAGCCCGGCCCGTTCCGCATCCTTTCGATCGAGCTGCTGCCGACAAATGCGGTGCAGCTCAGGTGGGAGTCAGTGCCGGGCATGACCTACCGCGTCGAGGCAACCGAGCGCATGTGCGACGCGAGTTGGGTACTGCGTCAACTGGTGTTGGCCACGGGCACGGTGAGCACGTGTATTGAACCTGCCACAGGCGCTGCGCAGCGGTATTTCCGTGTCGTGCTCACGACCGCGCCGTGAGCGGGAGTTGAGGCGCGCGAGGCGGCCAGGCAGTTTGGCGGCTTCGACACCGTGCCGGAGCTGTTGAACCTGCCGGGGTTGATTCGAACCATCGGTCCTACCCAGATTGGAGATTGTTGCTCATGCCGCGTGCTGCTGACATGCGGAATACGAAGATTAGAGCCGTGCCATGGCCGAAAGTGCGGGTGGGGCCGGATTTTGGGCCTGCCCGGGCTTATGTTCAAGTTGTCCGTTTTGGTACGGGCCTGCATAAGTTGCTAGGCCGACAGCCGGGCGCCGCGTTGACGCATAGAGCTTGCGCACGTGCCGGTCCGGCGCAGGGGAAATGGTAATGTTGAATGCGGTACGTAAGTTTGGTTCAGGCGCCGGCGGCCAGACGCTCGGTTGACATGCTGGAGCCGGCCCGTTATTGTGCAAGTTCCCTGTGGCTGCGATGGATTACAAAGAAACGGTCAACTTGCCGCGGACGGATTTCCCGATGAAAGCCGAGCTTGTCCGGCGCGAGCCGGAGCGGCTGAGAAAATGGGAGGCCGAGCGGCTGTACGAGAAAATTCAAGCGGCGCGGGCCGGTGCACCCAAGTTTGTGCTGCACGACGGGCCGCCGTTCGCAAACGGCGATGTGCACATCGGCACCGCGCTGAACAAGATACTCAAAGACATCATCATCAAGTACAAAACGTTGCGCGGGTTCTGCGCGCCGTTTGTGCCGGGGTGGGACTGCCACGGCCTGCCCATCGAGTTCAAGGTCACGCAGCAAATGCGCCAGCAGCGCACCAGTGACGGTTCCGCCGGCGCAGCATCTGCACTGCAATTGGCTCCGGATGAAATCCGCAAGGCATGCGAGGCGTATGCGCTCAAGTATGTGAACATCCAGCGCGAGCAGTTTAAGCGGCTCGGCGTGTTCGGGGATTGGGCTAACCCGTACCTGACCCTCGACAGGCACTACGAAGCGGAGGAGCTGCGACTTTTCGCCGACCTCGTCGAGCGCGGGTTCGTTTACCGTGGCAAAAAGCCCGTTTATTGGAGTATCCCGTGCCGCACGGCACTAGCCGAGGCCGAGGTCGAGTACCGGGACCACGTCAGTCCGAGCATTTATGTCAAATTCCCACTGCTCGGGCAGCCGGGTACGTCAGTGCTGATTTGGACGACGACGCCGTGGACGCTGCCGGCCAACCTCGCTGTGGCGTACAACTCCACGTTCGATTACGCGGTCGTGCGGGTCGGTGCCGAACGGTTCATTCTTTATGCCGGGCTCCTGCCCACCGTGGCCGAAAAGTGCGGGTGGAAAGACTACAGTATCGAGCAGACGTTGCGCGGGAACGAACTGGCAAAGCTCGAGTACCGGCACCCGTTCTGTAATCGTACCGGGAAACTAATCGAAGGCGATCCGTTCGTAGAAAGCGGTACCGGCACGGGCTTCGTTCACATTGCGCCCGGGCACGGGCTTGAGGACTACCAGCTCGGGCTGCAATACGGCCTGCCGATCTATTCGCCAGTGGACGATGACGGCAGGTTCACGCACACGCCAGACTTGCCGGTCGAGCAGCAGATGCCGCAGTATATGCTCGGCAAGGCGATTCTCGAGCAGAACGGCAGGAGCGATGCGAACGAGGTCGTGCTCGACGCGCTGCGCCGGGCCGGGTTACTGCTCCACGCCGAGGATTACCTCCACAGTTATCCGCATTGCTGGCGCAGCAAAACGCCGGTCATCTTCCGCGCAATGGACCAGTGGTTCATCAAGGTGGATCATCCGGTGTGTGGTGGGGGGCAGGCTATGACCCTGCGCCAGGCGGCCTTGGCCGAAATCGAGCGGATCCAGTGGGTGCCTGACTGGGGCAAAAGCCGGATCGAAGCGGCGGTCAAAGCGCGGCCAGACTGGTGCATTTCCCGCCAGCGCGCCTGGGGCGTGCCGATCCCCGCGTTCTTCGCTGCAGACGGCACACCGATCCTAGACGCGCGCATCGTCCGGAACACGGCCGAGCTTGTGGAGAAACACGGGTCGAATGTTTGGTTCGAAAAATCCGCTGCAGAACTGTGGGCACTGGTACGGCCTGCCGACTGGGCCGGCCCTGAGCCTGCTGCAAAATCGACAGACACGCTCGATGTGTGGATTGATTCAGGCTCGTCGTCGCGCGCGGTCCTGATGCGGCGCCGCGAGTTGCAGCGCAGCAACGCAGACACAGATGCTATCCCGCGCGAGTCCTCCGCTGCCATGCCACCGAGCACGTGGCAGGCAGACATTTACCTTGAAGGCAGCGACCAGCATCGAGGCTGGTTCCAGTCGTCCCTGCTTTTGGCGCTCGCTGCGAATGGCGCGCCGCCGTTCAAGACCGTGCTTACGCACGGGTTCATGGTTGACGAGGACCGCGAGAAAATCTCCAAGAGCCGTCAGGCGCAGGGCGGATACGAGACGCCGCAAACCGCCGATGCATATGTCAACAAATGGGGGGCAGATGTGCTCCGGCTCTGGGTGGCATCGCAGGATTTCCGCAACGACATCGTCGTCAGCCAAGAACGGATCAACAAGGTCTCTGAAACGTACCGGTTGATCCGGAACGCGCTCCGGTACCAGTTGTCGAACCTGTACGACTTCGACCCGGCTGTGCACACGGTACCGGACAGCAAGCTTACATGGCTCGATCGGTGGATACTGGCCGAGTTCTCGCAGCTTGAGCGCGAGGTGATCCGCGCGTACGAACAGTACGAATTCCATATCGTGTACCAACGCGTAAGCCAGTTCGTCGCGGTCGAGCTTTCGGCCATATACCACGACGTGATCAAAGACAGGCTGTACACCGACGCGCCAGATTCACCACGCCGGCGCTCGACGCAAACCACGCTTTACCGGCTGCTGACCGGCTTGTGCAAAATGCTCGCGCCAATACTGGTCTTTACCACCGACGAGGCGTGGGAACTTATTCCCGGCCGCGAGGCCGAGTCAGTCCATCTGGCCGCTTGGACACCGAGCGAGTTCAAACTGACCGCGGCCGAACAAGCTGCGTGGGCAGGTATGTTCAAGCTACGCGAGCTGGCACTTGCAGAACTAGAAAAGGCGCGCCAGGCGAAGCTGATCGGGAAAGCGCTCGAGGCCAAGCTAAAGCTTGGCGGCCCGACTGCCGCACAGCTAAACGCGCAAGGCCTGCTGGATACGGTCTTTAAGGAGCTGGCCAACGTGTCGGAGATCGAGCTGCTCGATACCGGTCAAGCTGCGGCAGATACCGTGCTGGTGGCTAAAGCCGACGGCGCCAAGTGCGTCCGGTGCTGGCATTGGGAAACCGATGTGGGCACGAATCCCAGCCACCCCGAGCTGTGCGCCAGGTGCGCCCAGATCGTCACGCAGCTTGGGCGGTAGCGCTCCATGCACCGCCTGTTCACGCCTGCTGCTGAGCCGTCTGAATGCCCTCGCCCGGCGGAGTAGTACCTGTGCGTTTAACCTACCGGTTCCGTTTCGACTGCAGCGAGCTTCTGCTGTAGTTCATGCGCCAGCAGCGGCTCGATGATCTGGTCCAGGTCACCGTCCAACACGGCAGGCAGGTTGTAAATGGTCAGATCGATCCGGTGGTCCGTCACTCGGTTCTGGGGGAAGTTGTATGTGCGGATGCGCTCGTTGCGCTCGCCGGTACCGATCAATGCGCGGCGCTGCGCAGCCAGCTTAGCACTTTCCTCAGCGCGCTTGGCGTCCAACAGGCGCGTACGCAACACCTTCAAAGCCTTTGCCTTGTTCTTCTGCTGCGAGCGCTCGTCCGCGCACCGCACAATCATGCCCGTGGGCTTGTGTAGTATCTGCACCGCCGAGTCGGTCGTGTTCACCCCCTGCCCGCCCGGACCAGACGCGCGGCAGACGGTGATTTCCAGGTCTTCAGGCTTAATCTCGATGTCCACTTCCTCGGCTTCGGGCAGAACCGCGACCGTGCAGGTGCTGGTATGGATCCGGCCCTGCGCTTCCGTGACAGGTACCCTTTGGACGCGGTGCACGCCGCTCTCGAACTTGAGTCGGCGATAAACCTCCGTGCCCGTTACCTCGAATATGACCTCTTTGAACCCCCCGAGGTCGGAAGGACTCGAGCTTAGGTTCTCGACTTTCCAGCCGCGTGCCTCGGCGTATCGCGTGTACATGCGATACAGGTCAGCCGCGAACAGCGCGGCTTCTTGGCCGCCCGTGCCGGCACGAATCTCGATTATCGTGTCGCGGGAATCCGACGGGTCGGGCGGAATTATCCCTAGCTGGAGTTGCTTAAATAGCCGCTGTTCCTCAACTTCGAGCCGGGCGATTTCTTCTCTGGCGAGCCGCGCAAGCTCCGAGTCCGCGTCCTCGGCCTCAAGCAGCGCGCGGTTCGACGCGATCTCGTCGAGCGTCTTAAGGTATTGCTCGCCTATGCCCACGAGTTCTTTCAGGCGCGCGTACTCCTTAGCCAGCTCCTGTGCGCGCGCGGGATGGTTGAACAGCTCAGGGTCCGCAAGCGCCGTTTCGACGTCGCCGAACCGCCGCTTGAGCTTTTCGATGTGTGGCCGCAAATCCATTTGTCTCGGCCGCTAACGCCTGCACCGTGCCTGTCGCCGAGCCGTGGGCTGGCCCAGCGCGCGCAGCCGCGTTAGCCGCAAGTTGCGGCATCAGCGCTTTTTCTTTTTCGTCGCGGCCAGCGCGGCCTGCACAGCCTGCGTTTTCGCCATGCGCTGCTGGAACTTGTCCACGCGCCCGGCAGTGTCCACAAACTTTTGTTGGCCGGTGAAGAACGGATGGCACTTGTTGCAAATGCCAATCAGAATAACCGGCTTGGTCGAGCGCGTCTTGATCACGTTCCCGCACGCGCACCTGATCTCGGCATCTACGTATTTCGGATGAATGTCAGCCTTCATAAAATGGCCTTTTACCGTACCACAGCGCTGCAGATTGACAAGGTCAATTTACCGTGTCAGTGAACCCGGGCGCGAGCCCGGCGCGAATACGCAACGCGTTACGGTTCAGAAGCAGGTTTAACCTGACACGCCCGGACGCGGCTTCGCGCGCACATGCCGCGCGGAATTTTTCCCAGCCTGTTCAGAAGCCCGCCGGGGGCAGGTTGCTGTGGGACTCCCGATAGTGACAACCAGCTCCGCATCAAGCACTTGGTTCCGGCACCGTGAATGCCCTCTGCCGCCCCAAGCGGTTTCAACGGGTTTAGGCCCGCGAGACAGGCCGTTGAGACGGCTTGCGGCCGCTTGCGGATTTGATACCCGGCCCTCTCCGCGCCGGGTGCTGATGTAATCGCGCGAAAACCGAAATGGAGTTGCGCACAGTTCGGTAGGACGACATGCCCGCAACCTGGCGCTATTCGAAGTCGAGGATGTAGCTGTACACGCGGCCGTCGAAGCGTGTGGAGATTTTGCAGTTGCTTTTGGCAAATACTGCCTGCATGCCCTTGTTTTCGGCCAGTACCTCGGCGGTGAACCCGCGAATGCCGTTGCGCCGCGCGATCCGAATGAGTTGCTGCAGCAGGAATGTGCCTATCCCTTTGCGCTGCCACTTGTCGTGTACGACGAACGCGACTTCGGCGCGGTTGGTCTTCGGATCCAAGTAATAGTTACCCAGCGCGATTATGTCCTCGCCGTGCGCGGCCGGGATCGTGCCGACCAGCGCGACCTCGTTCCGGTGGTCTATGTAAACGAAATCTTGAATCTGCCGGCGCGGCACCACGCGGATGTTGCTCATGAACCTGTAGTAAATCGTCTGCTGCGACAGCGCGTAGAACAGCTCGCGCATTAGCGGTTCATCCGTGGGGTGGATCGGGCGGAACACTATTTGCGTGCCATCGGGCATCAGATAAGTGGCGCGGAACTCTTTCGGGCCGACCATGATTTTGCCTTCTTTGTCGGCCATGCTCGCGGACAGGTATTTCGCCTCGATCGCTTCGCGGAGCAGTTGCGCGCGGAACTTCGGATGCGCAATCGTGATTAGCGCCAGTGCGCGTTCCTGGATGCTCTTGCCGTGCAGGTATGCGACTCCGTACTCGGTCACTACGTAATGCACGCCTGCGCGCGTTACCACGACACCTGCGCCGGGGCTGAGGCGCGTAACGATGCGCGATACAGTGCCGCCCTTGGCCGTCGAGGGCAACGCGATGATGGCTTTGCCCCCCGGCGCTTTCGCTGCGCCGCGGTTGAAATCCACCTGCCCGCCTACCCCGGAGAAAAATTTCGTGCCCAGCGAGTCCGAGCAGACCTGGCCGGTCAAGTCTATTTCTAGCGCAGTGTTGATCGCGACCATCTTGTGCTGCTTCGTGATCACAGCCGGGTCGTTCACGTATTCGGTTGGGTGGAACGCGAACAGCGGATTGTTGTTCACGTAATCGTACAACCGCTTGGTGCCGAGGCAGAAGCTGGTGACTATCTTGCCGCGGTCCAAAGTTTTGCGTGCGCCGGTGACCACGCCTGCTTCGACAAGCTCGATGATGCCGTCGGAGATCATTTCGGTGTGGATACCGAGGTCCTTTTTGTCGCGCAGGAATCCCATCAATGCTTGGGGGATGCGGCCTATGCCGAATTCGAGCGTCGAGCCGTCTTCGATCAGCGCGGCCACGTGCTCGGCGATCTGCCGCGTGACGTCGTCGGCTTCGGGCGGGCGGACCTCGATGATCGGCTGCGTGCTCGGCACCAGTACGTCAATGTCGTAAACGTGCACCAGCGAATCGCCGAATGTGCGTGGCATGTTGGGATTGACCTGAGCAATTACGAGGCCTGCGTTCGCCGTGGCGCTTTTCACAATGTCCACTGACACGCCGAGGCTGCACATGCCGCGCGCGTCCGGCGGTGTCACTTGGATTAGCGCAACGTCCAGCGGCAGCCTGCCCGAATCGAACAGCCGCGGTATGTCCGACAGGTGGATAGGCGTGTAGTCGCCCAACCCTTCTTGAATGATCCCGCGCACGTTTTCGGCGATAAAGAAGCTGTTGACCCGGAAGTATTGGGTTAATTCCCTGTGCGCGTACGGCGCTTCGCCGAAGGTTAAAAGGTGCACTATTTCGGTGTCAGGCAGCTCGGGTGCGCGCCGGGTTAGTGCCTGGACCAGTTCCAGCGGTTCGGCCGCGCCTGTGCCGATGAATATTCGCTGGCCGGGTTGGATCCGCTTCACGGCCTCGTCGGCCGTGGCGATCATGGATTTGTACTTTTCCTGCCAGTTCGGGTCGTAGGTAATAGGTCGGGATTCACCGTTCATTGTGCTGAAACAAGGTTGAGTGGGGTTGACAGTGTCATGCGCGCGTCTGCCACGTAGGCCTCGGTGCCGACCGGG